>JBNGDZ010000153.1:0-9329 GCA_049975765.1 Armatimonadota bacterium | reverse complement strand
GCACCGGCTCGGGCAGGTCCATGGGCAGCCTGGGCTGGTCCTCGTCAGGCATCTGAGACATTCTCCCGCGCCGTCACGCCTCCACCATTCGATGGCGGGACCAGCGTACACGGCCCTCTGCACGCTGTCAACGGGCGGCATCCAGTTGGGCACCGAGCGTGGACGTCGCACCACGGGCTGTCGGAATGCAGGCGGTGTGCTGTGTGGCCCGCCTCAGGTTCCAGCGTCGTTGGCTGGAGCCGAAGCCGCCGCGGCCGTTGTCGTTCGGACTGCCCAAGTGCGACACTCCTCCCGCAGCCCCCGGCCTTCGCACGACTGCTGCGTAGTCGCGTTGGCGTTACAGGCTCAGAGGCTGGCGGCC
Source organism: Armatimonadota bacterium (assembly GCA_049975765.1). Lineage (GTDB taxonomy): Bacteria > Armatimonadota > Zipacnadia > Zipacnadales > UBA5352 > JAYENL01. The sequence continues at coordinate 8,968 of JBNGDZ010000153.1, read as the reverse complement.
CCAGACCGTCCACAGCGTCCGCGGGTCGCGCCACCGGGAGTGGTTGTCATGCCCGATGTGCGCGTTACCGGCGGTAATCGGGTAGCAGGCCTCCGCATTGGTCGTCGCCAGATAGCGCTCGAGCTGCTCCAGGTTCCCGAACATCGGCATGGCCCAGCGACGATTGCCCGACCGGGCCATCAGCTCGGTCTCGTAGGTCTCGATGCCGTCCACCCCCGCCTGCATCAGCCCGCGGGCGCGGTGCAAAGCCACGATCGGCTGGGAGCGCCAGGTTGAGCCCATGCCGCCGATGACCGGTATATCGTACTGCCGGCCCAGCTCCACATAGGGCCCCACGTCATGGCTGGCGCGGCCGCCCCAGGTCTCCAGCGGATCAAGCTGGAGCTGATCCACCAGGCCCTCCTCCAGCCACTGCCTCACGTCGAGCCCCGTGGCGAGGTTGTAGAGAAGGCCCGTCGACGGGATGCGTACCGCCACCGGGATCTGCCGGTTTTGCTGCTGCTCAATCTCCGCGAGCCGCTGTCTGAGATCGCGCAGCACCTGGGTGAAGAAGTCGGCTCTCCAGCGGATCCAGCGCTCGTACCGCTCGCCGTCGGTGGCGTCGATCTCCAGGGGATTGACGCCCGTCTGCTGCTGGTACTGGGCGACCATCTCCGGGTGATACAGCAGCATCGGCACCTGCCGGCAGCAGCCCACCAGCAGCCCGTCGGCGCCCTTCTCCGCGACCTCCACCAGGATGTCCACGCGCTCCTTGCGGACCTCAGGGAAGTAGTAGCAGACCGCTGCCGACTCACGACGGGCCTCGTCCCCGCCTGGATGGTACTTGCGCCACCGCCACCACTGGGGGTTGGACTTGAAGAACTCCGAGGCGAAGATGCCGCCGTAGGCGCTGCCGTAGTGCCTCTGCATCGCCAGCCACGGCCAGACCTCGACGCCGAGCTCGCGCCGGAGCGCGTAGACGGACTGCAGCGGCCGGTACTCGTTGATCATGGTGGCCCTGCCCCGGTAGCGATCGACTCCCTCGAACGCCTCGCGGGCCTCGTCGAGGGGCACCGCCGGGAAGCGCGTGGTGCTCTCGAGGTCGCTGTGGTACTCGACCCACGACCTGCCCACCGACCAGGCGATCGTGCGCAGCCCGATCTCCGCCTGGCCGCCGAGGATCGTCGCGAACTGGTCCGGCTGGAGCCTGACCGCTCCGTGGAAGTACTCGCACCAGTCGTTGACGGCGTAGAGCGGTACGGGTGGGTTGGACGTGGTGCGGTAGAGCTCGCTGACGGACTCACCTGTGACGGGCACAAGGCGCAGGCGCTGCAGCCCGGAATCGGGGTCGCCGAGGCGATCGAAGGGATAGATGCGGACCGTCGCCCCGGTCATGTCCGCCGCACAGATGAAGATCTCGGTGAAGCCGATATCAAGCGAGCGGATCAGCCCGGACTCGCCGGCCTGGATCAGGCACCCGTGCTTGTATCCCTCCGCGAAGACAGCGTAGTGACCCGTGAGCGGCGGCCGGAGTTCCACCGGCTCGGTGGCCTGGCTGCCGGCCGAGAGCAGCGCAACTCCATCGCCCGCCTCCGTAAGCTCCCAGCCGTCCGGAAGCTCCTCAGCCCACCGCTCGACCGCCGAGCGGAGGTCGTCGATCACCAGCTCGTCTCTGCCGGGCTCGCGCTGGAGCGTCCAGGGCCCCAGATGGCTGACCTGCACCGCGTTCGGGTCAGGCTCCGTCCGCCTGTAGGTGACCTCCGGCCCCTTCTCCCACACCTGACCATCAACGATCGGATACAGCGCCACCGTATACTCGCCAACAGGCCAATCGCTGACGTCCTGCGGGATGCGGACCCACTCGCCGGGCGCATCGAGCGTAAGCTCCTCGCTCACCCGGATGTCGCCATCTGCGTCCGCGATCCGGAGGCGGCAGCGCATGCTCTCCGCGACCGCGCCCTCATTGAGCCTGCACTCCACCACGAAGGCGTCGGGGTCGAGCATCACGGCATCCGCAAGCTGCAGCCCCAGCGGCGCGCTGACGCCAAAGCCGCCCCAGTAGACCACCCGTCGCTCGCCGCCTGGGGTCAGTCGCTGGCGCCCGGCGGTGGCCGGGTCGCGGGCCTCGGCCGTCTGCCAGGCCCCGTCGGGATCGTGTCGCGTATGGGCCGGCACAGCCAGGTCCTGGTAGAAGCTCACGTTTGCGATCGCATCACCGCCACCCACCGGCCGCAGCATGACGCGCAGCATGTAGCCGCGCTGGTAGACCACGCCGGCCTCGTACTCGAAGACCGCGGGCTGCGCCATCGGCCCCAGAGTGAACTCGGCGGCCGCGCCCGCCTCCGCCACGGCCTGGAGCGTCTCGGAGCGACCGTCGGGCAGCGTCCTCTCGACGACGACCTCGAGAGGGTCCTCGCCGAGCTCGTCCCACTCCGGCGTCACGGTAAGCACGTTCTGCTGCCCGGGGAAAAAGAAGAGCTCATCCGCGGGGCCGGACCAGCTCAGCTCGTTGAGCTGGATCTGAATGCCGGGCGCATTCTGAGCGCTCATGGGGGCGCACATCCCTGCAGTCAGGATGAAAGCTGCGGCGAGCCGCAGGCGCGTCGTCAACGTGTTGTGCATCGTGGCATCCCTCGCGGTAGGAAGCGCAGTGCGCCGGCGCTGCCTTGGTTGCGGCTGCGGCGGGTCACTTCTGTCTGGCGCGCTGTGCCTCCTTCACCTGGTGCAGACCGCGGCGGATCAGCCCCCGGGTCAGCGTCCGGTAGGGCATGTCGAGCTGCTCCGCCAGGGCCTCGATTTCCGCGATCAGACTCGGCTCGAGGCGCAGCGTCACCCGCCGCCTTTGCTCGGGCTCTCAGTAGTCGCGCAGCTTCTCGAACTCGTCGAGCATGGCCATGAAGTTATCGTACTTCGTGCCCCAGGCGATGGAGTGGCTTGAGCCGAGCAGAAAGCCGCCGCCGGGCTTCGCGGTCTCCATGGCCTGGCGGACGTCGCGCCGGACGTCCTCCATGCTGCCGCCCACGAGGTCTGCCACGTCGATACCACCCCATGCGGCCATCCGCCCGCCGGAGCGCTCTTTGACCATCTGCGGCGTCATGCCCGCCTGCGGCTGGAGGGACTGCAGGCAGTCGATGTCGGCCTCCACCAGTTGGTCGAAGATGGGCTGGTTGTTGCCGCAGGTATGCTGGATGAAGTCAAAGCCGGCGTTGTGAACGGCGCGGGCGTTGAACGTGATGTTCGGCAGGAACAGGCGCCGGAAGGTCTCAGGGGAGACGAAGGTCGCTGTGGTGTGCCCGAAGTCATTCTCGTTCATCACGGCGTCAAACTCCCGGCGCCTCCACAGTTGCTGCTGCTTGCGGGCGCGGGCCCGACCGGACTCGGCGGCTCGCTGCACCACCTCCGGATTCCTGGCGATCTCCACCAGCCCCCGCTCGTACCCGCCCAGCAGCACCTGCTCGGGGGCCATGGGGAAATGGCCGATGACGTAGCGGTCCGGCGGGAGACGGTCCACGACCGCGTCCCAGACCTCGTAGATACTCTCATCCTCCGGCTCGACCTCCGGGTCGAGCGGGAAGTCCTCCAGGCGGTACTCGTGCTCCCAGAGCGTCGGGTCCTTGATGACGACGATCTCGTTGGTGATCTCCGAATACCTGTAGACGCGCCCGCGCTCATCCTCCCACACCCCGTCGCCGATCCTCCTCGGGGCCGGCGGGTGGTACCCCGCGGGCGGCACAATGGCGATCTTGCGCAGGTGGATGACGTCGTAGAGGTCGAGCCTATGGAAGAGCTCGGGGATATCGCGTTTGAGGGACTCGACGACCTCGTCCCGACGCCCCTCCCAGAATGCGAGGCGCTGGCCGGCCTTATCGCGGATGAAGGTCTTGCGGCCCAACACCCTCGATGCCGTGTCGCAGTCGATGGCGTAGCAGGCCAGCGGGACCTTATCGGGCTCCTCGAAGCGGAGTGCGGCCCTGACTCGCTCACGGGATGTCATGGCGCTCTGCCTCCCGGGTGGGTTAAAGACGAGCGGCCGGGCCGGCTCGCAGTACCCGACCCGGCCGCGATGCTCCCGTCAGTCACTCCTCGACGGCAGTCACGTCGGGCGGGAAGGCAAAGTCCAGGTAGCGCTGCCCGACCTTCGCCTCCTCCACGTCGCCGGCGTGCACGTAGACGCGGTAGAGGAAGTTCAGCGAGCCGCCCAGCGGCATGGTGTAGTCTCCGCGCCTGGACTCGTCGCCGGTGAAATAGGAGTAGCCCCAGCAGTTGGCGGTGAACAGGCCGTAGCTGCGCACGTGCCAGGTGGTGGGATGGCGGAGGTTGTAGGGGGAGTCGAAGATCGCCAGGCCCACCTTCTGGCCGTCAAGCTCCCCGGAGTAGTCCACCCACGGGGAGGGCTTGCCCCAGTTCTCGGCCTCGGTGAGCGCGCCGTAGGCGTTGATGATGGTGCCGGAGCCGTCGCGCTCGTGCAGCGGCGTGTTCATGCGCACTGAGAGCGTGCCGGCCTCCTTGGTGTCGCCGATGTGGATGCCGCACTCGGAGGCCACGAGGGTGATGTCCCAGTCGATCAGCCGCCCGCCCTCGGGCATGTTGTAGACCGTAATGACGGTCCACTCCTCCATGAACTTCTCTTCCTTGCTGCTCACCCAGTCGTTCATCGCCAGGATCTGCGCGTAGACCGGTCCCTCGGCCAGCACGTCCACGCTCTGACAGCGGGTGCAGGCATGGCCCTCCATCTCGCTCCAGTTGTCATGGCCGTTGACCTCGCCCAGTGCCACGTACATGGACCTGTGGTGGGGGTGGTCGGTGGTGGCGTACTCGGTGACCTCCACGCCACCAGGCCCCAGCACCGGGTAGGCGTTGGGCCGCGCGAAGTCGTGGCTGAAGTTGTAGCGGGTGAACAGCTCGCCGCCGATCAGGAAGCTGGCCGTCTTCTCATCCTCATCCAGCTCCACGGAGACGCCCTCGAACTGCGGCTGATCACCCTCATCTGTGGCGATCCCGTAGCGCCGGGTCTCACCGGCGGCCAGGGAGGGGACGATGAAGGCCACGCTGCAGCCGACCTCGCCCTCCGCCTCCTCGCCGCACTCGCAGACGCCGAAGCACTGCGAGGGCACGGGGTCGCCGAGGTTGCCGGCGTCATCCACCTCGTGCACCACGTGATACTCGTGCTCCTCCGTGCAGACCATCGGGGCGTAGACCACCGAGTTTTCCCGGTCGTGGTTGCCCGCGCTGACCTCCATGATGACGTGCTCGTCGCTCATAGCAGCTCCTCCTTGACGCACACCAACAGCTCGTGATGACAAGGCTCCGCGCCGATGGCGCCGAGCTCCGTGTCGGCTCGCAACAGCCGTGTACGGTTCTATTTCGCGCCCCGCCGCAGTCCTCCTCCGCCTACCCCACGTAGCGGGCGAGGCTGATGGGAGCGCCGCCGACCTCCCGCTCGCGCACACCCTCCAGCCGCATGCCGGCGTCCTCCAGCGCCCGGCGCCGGGCGGAGTCGGTGACGGCCACCTCCGCCCGGGGCCGCGGGACGGACCGCCCCAGCCGCTCGGCAGCCACGGCCATGGCCCGGCGGTCAAGGCCGAAGACGTCCAGCAGCCAGCCCTGCTCGTCGGCCGTCGCGGCCGCCAGGGCCACGGGTCTGCCGCCCTGCCGGGCCACCATGTGCTCGGCGGCGTCCCAGTCGTGGGTGAAGGAGATGAACCGCCGGCTGCCGACCAGGCCCAGGGGGAGGAGGCGGATGGCTGCCGCGGGCCGCGACAGAAGGTAGTCCAGAGCGACCCAGTCCGCCGGCTGCGGCTCGGAGGCCTGGATGGGTCGAGCGGGATCGGGCGTGAAATACTCCTCCCACAGGCCCGGGGGCTCGCGGACCATCCAGACGCCGCCGTCGGGGTCCGTGATCGAGATGCGCCACCCGCGTCGGTAGTACATGCCGATGGCCCGTTCATTGGTGAGCTGCGTGGGCAGCATGATCATGCGCACCCCGTCGGCGGCCAGGGTGTTGAGGCAGGTCTCGATGATCCGTCCTCCCACGCCCGCCCCTCGCACGTCGTCCTCCACGTAGAACCAGCCGAAGTGCGCCAGCTCCGGACAGGTCTCCGGGACCTGAACCCACACCACCCCGCACCAATCGCCCCACGCCCGGCGGGCGGCGATCATCCGGTCGGTCACTCCCGGCGTGTCCTCGTGGATCACGCGCCGCAGGCAGGGCAGCCAGTGCTCGTCGCCGCGCATCACCTCGGGCTTGATGTAGGGGTACCAGGCGACGAAGTCATCGGGGAAGGGGTATCTCAGAACGTGGCAGGTGGGGTCTGCGGCGGGCATTGGGGTCAGTCACCCGGAGGGGTGAAGTCCTTCCCGGCGGGCCCGTCGTCGATGGCCCGCTGCAGGTTGCCGCCGAAGAGCTTGCTCATGCCCTCCTCGGACAGCTCCAGGGTATTGAGCTGCTCGATGTCATCGATGATCAGCTCGACCGGGTTATAGGGGAAGTCCAGGCCCCAGATGGGCATGTCCTCGCCCAGGATCCGTATGGCCTCCGCCACCCGCTCAATGCCCAGGTACCACAGCTTCTGCAGGTCGCGGTTGAGGATGCTGCTGATGCCGCCGAACAGGTGTCCCTGCTGGCCCAGCGGCAGGTTGTTGCCCATCACCGCCAGGATGTCGAGGTAGAACGGCAGCCCTCCGAGGTGCTCGAACACCATCTTCAGCCGGGGGTAGGCCCAGGCGATCTCATCGAACTTGAGGGGGTGGTAGTGGCTGATGCGGTACCAGTGCGGGCCGGTGTGGAAGTCCAGCAGCACGCCCAGCTCCTGGGCGACGGCGTAGAAGTCCATGGCGCGCTCATCGGTGATGTCGAAGCGGTCAACGGCGGGGTGGAGCTTGCAGCCGGGAAGGCCCATATCCACGGCCCGCTCCAGCCGCGTCACCGCGTCGGCCTCCACAGGGTTGATGCACGCGAAGCCCAGCAGTCGGGGCCGGTCGGCCAGCGCCTCCACCAGCCACTCGTTGGGCTCGGGATAGCCCTCGTCCCGCACCTGCCGGCGGTGGGGAGCGAAGCAGACACAGCGGGCGATGCCCACTTCGTCCATCAGCCGCAGCAAGCTGTCTACGCTGGCCTCCGCCCGCACGTCGGCAGGGAAGACATGTGCGTGGTTGGCGAATATCTCCATGAAAGCATCCTCACGCCGGTGGCATGCGACAGACGGAGGTTCGCCGAGTGGCCCGCCGACACCTGCACCATCCTGCCGCGCGGCCGGGAATCCGGAAGGTGCACCGGTGCGGCGGTCGAACTGAGTATGTGATACCCAGACTCGCCGACCGCCAATCTGAGGAGGGGCTCACGCCATGCCAGGCGCCCGGACTCTGATGACGCTCGCGAAGGATGAGCTGATCCAGCTTGAGGAGGAGGGCTGCGACGTCTCGGTCCTCCAGGAGATGGTGCAGGCCGCCGAGGGGGCCGACGAGGGGTACGTGCAGGGGGCGCTGACCGACTTCTTCGAGATGGCCCGGCGACTGCGGCCGGCGCCGACCTTCGGCTATCACGAGCCCTCCGACCTGGAGACCATCCGGGAGGCGCGGCCGGAGACGGAGCGGTGGACGGCTGATGTGGACGAGCAGTGGCTGCGCGACCGGCTGACCGGCGCGTGGCTGGGCCGGTGCATCGGCTGCATGATGGGGAAGCCGGTGGAGGGCAAGTCCCGCCAGGAGATCGAGGCCATCCTGCGCGCCGCCGGCGCCTGGCCGCTGGAGGGCTACTTCCCGGTGGTCGAGGACCTGCCCGATGACGTCGCCTACCGCTCGCCTGACGACCCCACGCTGGCGCCGAATGTGGACCGGGCCGTCCGCGATGATGACACGGACTACACCGTCCTGGGCCTGCTGCTGATCGAGCAGCATGGGCTGGGGCTGACGCCGCAGCAGGTCGCCGAAGAGTGGCTGGGGCGGCTGCCCTACCGTCGCACATACACCGCCGAGCGAGCGGCCATGCGCAACTTCGTCAACGAGGTCATGCCGCCCGAGTCCGCGCGATGGATGAACCCCTACCGGGAGTGGATCGGCGCTCAGATCCGCGCTGACGGGCTGGCCTACTGCGCGGCGGGACGGCCGGAGCTGGCCGCCGAGCTGTGCTGGCGCGACGCCTCCGTCTCCCACACAAAAAACGGCATCTACGGCGAGATGTTCTTCGGCGCGCTGATCGCCGCCGCCCTGGGCGCCGAGGACCTGGAGGCCTGCATCCAGCGGGCGCTGGGCGAGGTGCCTGAAGGCTCCCGCTTCGCCCAGGCGGTGCGCGACTGCATCGGCTGGTGCCACGAGGAGGACACCTGGGAGGGCACCCGGGAGCGCATCGAGGCCAACTACGGCCACTACCACCGGGTGCACACCATCAACAACGCGCTGCTGTGCATCATGGGGCTGCTGCACGGGGAGGGCGACCTGCGGCGCTCCGTGGCCATCGCGGTGATGGGCGGCTGGGACACGGACTGCAACGGGGCCACGGTGGGCTCGGTGATGGGTGCGCTGCTCGGGGCCGAGGGCGTGCCGGACGACCTGGCGGGGCCGCTGAACGACACCCTGGAGACCGCGCTGTCGGGCCTGGCGGAGCAGCGGATCAGCGGTCTCGTGGAGCGCACGCTGGCGGTGACGCAGCAGATCTGAGGGCCTCGCGACGGGCGCTCACATGATCTCGGCAATGGCCGCCAGCGTGCGGTCGATCTCGTCCTCGGTGTTGTAGAAGTGAGGCGCCAGGCGCACCGCGCCCACGCGGCTGGCGGCGTAGATCCGCTCCTCGGCGAGGCGCTCGACGACGTCGTCCGAGGAGGCCCCCGGCACGCGCGCGCACACGATGCCCGAGCGCTGCAGGGGCGCCAGTGGGCTGGCCATCTCGCAGCCGAGGCGCTGCAGGCCGTGGATCAGGCGATCGGTGAGCATCAGCACGCGGCGCTCGACCTCCTCGGGCCCGACCTCCAGCAGCAGGCCCACGGAGGCGTCG
>JBNGDZ010000152.1:3461-9375 GCA_049975765.1 Armatimonadota bacterium | reverse complement strand
CCCGCGCGCTGTGTCGAACTCGACGCGAGAAGAGTCCGTTACTCGGTCGGCTGCGTCGGGTCCCAGTAGATGGGGGTATCGAGCTGCTCCTCGCGGGCCCACTTCACGTGGCCGTCGGCGAAGCCGTAGATGACCCCGTCGTTGTGGCGCTGCGGCCAGTTATTACCCAAGAAACTGGTGTCAGTGGGCGCACCGCACAGGTTGTTGCCCGGATCGGTGAGCCACCAGCCATCGTCCCCGGTCTTCCCGTTGGCGCCGATGGCCTCGGGCCGGACGTCGCCGACCGTGATCTTGGTGGAGGCGTCCCAGAAGCTGTTGAGCGGCTTGCCGCTCGCCAGATAGGCCATGGCGTAACCGGGCGCCTTATCCTTGCGGTCGGGGCAGAACATGATCTGGCGATTGCGGGTGTACGGGAAGATCGCGTTGTACCACTGGGTGTCCGCCGTGAAACCGATCTGCCCGTAGGGGATGATCTCGTCGTAGTCCTGTGCGTACATGCTCATCGCCAGTGTGAGCTGCCTGACGTTGGAGATACAGGCCGCCTGGCGCCCCTTGCCCCGTGCGCGCGAGAACACCGGGAAGAGAATGGACGCGAGGATGGAGATGATCGCGATGACGACGAGCAACTCGATCAGGGTGAAGCCTCTGCGGCACCGCATCGACAGTGCCTCCTTGCTGCTGCATCAAGTGAGAGCCGACCGCCGGCCGGCCCGCTATGAGATAGTAACACCTCTGTCATTGTGAAGTTTCGCGGCAACACCCCCTCTGCTACTCATTAGACGCCTCATCCGCCGCCGCGATTCCCATCTGCGCACTCCACCACGAGCGTGATGCCGCACGGGTAGCGGCCTGCGCGTGATCCGTAGACAGTGAGCCCGCCGCGATCCGCGCCGGAGTCGCTGACGGCGAAGCGCGCGGTGATCTCGCCGTCGCTGACGGCCGCCCGGGCGCTGTCGCCGCTCAGGCGCGCTGTCACAATCTGCCCATACCGCCCCAACAGCCCGTGCATGTGTGATAGCGCCCCGCGGGCGTCCGCGGGTTGGTCGGCGAGAACCACTCGCCGCACGGTCTGCTCCCCGAGGCTGACCGCCACCAGCGACGGCCACCGGTCCTCGTCGGTCTGCGGAGCGCCTGGCCTGGCGCTGGAGAGCTCTGCAAGCAGCGCAAGCGCCTGGACGGCGTCAGGGTCAAGTGCGTCAGGCAGCACGAAACGGCACTCGAGGGCGCCGTCTCCGTGTCCGGCAAGCAGGTGGATCTCACCGGCCACCTGACCGCACTCGACGTCGCCCTCGAAGGACGCCTCACACTGGCCCGGCAGGGCGCTGAGGACGACTTGCCCCTCGCCAGCAGCAACGGCCTGTGTCTCTGCGACGGTTTCGAGGACCCGCAAGTTCCACGCCACGGGACGTCCCAGCGGATCATGGAGGGATGCCTCCACTCGCGTGAGGCCCGGCTCGTCGGGCAGCCTCAGCCTCAGCGCTGCGCTTTCAACGTCGAACTCCTCAAGCCCACGCGGGCGGATGAGTACCCTCTCGTGGCAAAGCGCGTCGGTGAATGTGGCCGACCAGCGCAGGCGCCGGGCCAACTGCTCGGCCCTCGCGGACGGCCGGAAGAAGATCGGGATCGCGACCTCCTCGCCAGGCGCCACCGTCGTGCCGGGAGGGCCGTCGAAGCCCACGAAGCTCTCGCCCAGGATCAGGGCGGGGTCGTAGCCGAACTCCTTGGGGCTGCGATCGTAGTTGTAGAGTCCGTTGTGCTCCCACTCGATATCGGTCAGCTCCGTGTAGACGTAGCCACAGATCTCCTCGTGTCGCCGCAGCTCATTGGTCAAGAAGAGCAGGCACCAGGAGACATCGAGGTCGCCCATCCCGGCCGATATGCCCCCATACTCGCTGTTGAGCAGGGGCTCATCGCCCTGGGTCCGACCGGGAACGTAGTTGAACTGCGAGCCTGGAAAGGTGCGCCGGACCACGTCCTCGATATGCGCTCGGGCCTCGTCGTAGTCATTGATGTAGAAGTGCCATGAGTTGATGTCGGTGATCACGTGGTCGTTGAGGCACGCGGAGTTGTCCTCCACCAGCCTGGTCGGGTCAAGCTCGCGGGCGCGCTCGTAGCATTCGCTGACCCACTGCTGCCGATCCGGGCTGTGGGCGTAGTCGCGCCCGCCCAGGCCCCAGGTCTCGTTGAACAGGCACCACGCGATGATGCTGGGGTGGTTGAAGTCGCGCCGGATCTGCCCCCACGCGGTGCGCTCCCACCGCTCTCGCCCCACCTCGGAGTACCCATCATAGCCCAGGTTGGGCATGTCGCACATCAGCAGCACGCCCACTCGATCCGCCCAGTAGCAGTAGCGCGCGTCGGGAGTCTTGATGTGCAGCCGGAGGAAGTTGAGGCCGGCCCGGCGCGCCAGGAGCATGTCGCGGCGGATGTCGGCGTTACTGGCGTGAGTGTAGACGCCCTCGGGGGTGAACGACTGATCCAGCGCCCCGCGCAGATAGACCGGCTCGCCGTTGAGCTGCACGTAGGCGGGGCCGGCCTCGCCCAGCGGCCCCACGTCCACCTCTCGCATGCCGAACTGGGTGTGCACGGTGTCCAGGACCTGGCCGTCCCGCAGCAGGTGCACCCGCAAGCGGTACATGTGCGGCGCGTCCGGGGTCCACGGCATCGGGTCGGGGATCGCCATCTCCAGGCGCGCCCGGCCGCCGTCCACCCGCACCGGACCGACCCGTCCCGCGCCGGTGCCTGCGGATGCTCGCAGATGGGCGGCGACGCTGAGCTCAGAGCCATCATCGCCGGCGACCTCGACGAGGATGATCGCGCGCTGCTCCGCCAGCGAAGGCAGGACCCGGGCGGCGGCGACATGAGCCCGGGGCCGGGGCTGCAGCCACACCGTCTGCCAGATGCCGCTTGTGGGCGTGTACCAGCTCGGCACCTGCTTTCCGAGGGGCTTGCGGCTCTCCTCCTGCGGATCATGCACGCGGATAACGAGGCTGTTGCCCTCCCGCTCCAGCGCATCAGTGATGTCGAAGCTGACCGGCAGGTAGCCGCTCTCGGCCTCGCCGACCGCAGTCCCATTAACCCAGACGCGCAGCTCCCAGTCCGCGGCCCCGACGTTCAGGAGCACCCGGCGGTCAAGCCACTCGGCGGGCACCTCGAAAGACCGCCGGTACCAGCCGATCGTGTGTCGAGCGGCCTCGCGGTAGTTCTCGCGTGTGACGGAGGTCGGGTCCCGGTAGGCCTCCGGGCTGAACCAGTTCTCGTTGCCGGCCTGGCCCTCGGTCCCCCACGCCAGGTGGCTCTCCCAGGGGAAGGGCACCACGATCTGGCGCGGGAGCTCCAGATCCGGGCGCTCGAACCAGGCGTCGGCGAGGCCGATGTTGTCGGCGTCGAACCCGAACTCCCAGGTTCCGTTGAGGTTGAGCCAGTCAACGCCGGGGCGCAGGCCGCGGTGGAAGTCGGGCCTGGGGTGCTCGTGTCTGGGCGGGCGGCCGGGCATGTCCATGATCTCACTCCCGCAGCGGAAGAGAACTCACGCGTCCGACGGGCGTTCTGTATGCTGGCGGTGTGTCGTCGCTGCAGGACGGTTTTTCGGCCACCGGATGGCGGCGACCTTCACCTCTGCCGACGATCGCGATACGAGGTGCCGGCGCTGAGGAGGTATTGCGTCACGCCTGGCGAAAAAGTCTTAAGATGGTATACTATAATGTACAAGCTTGGGCTGCCGGCTGACGACGGACATCCGGATGATCACTATGGATGAACGCGTGCGAGACTTCATCGAGGAGGTAGCGCAGGACCTGGTGGGCCTCGACGTGGCCCTCTTCTACCAGGCCAATCCGCGCGCGTTCGACACCGCCGCCGGCATCGCCCTGCGTACCCACCGCTCGGTGGACGAGGTGGAACCGGCGCTCGTTCGCTTGGCTGAGCAGGGCTATCTTGAGGCGCTGTCGCGGGGCGACGGCCGGTACCAGGTCTTCGCGCTCTCCCCAGCCGCGGAGGTCTGGCGGATGCTATGTCGTGTCAGCGAGGCCTACCACGAGGACCCCGACGCCCGTAGGGAGATCATCCTGATGCTCGTGCAGCGCCGGCTGCAGCAGCGCGCCACCGGTCAGAACGCAGGCGGGGGTGGCCCGAATGGCTGACTGGGTGAGTACGGGCATACCGGGCTTGGACGAGATCCTCGGCGGGGGCCTGCGGCGGGGCTCATGTACGCTGCTGGAGGGCATCCCCGGCACCGGGAAGACCACGGTCGGGCTCGGCTTCCTCCACCATGGTGCCAGCGACGCCGGCGAACCTGGGATCGCCATTACCTTCGAGCAGTTCCCCGAGCAGATGATCGAGGACGCCGCGCAGTTCGGCTGGGACCTGGCTGCGCTGGAGTCGGAAGGCCGGTTGCGCATCATGTGCACCTCCCCCGACGTGTTCCTGGATCAGCTCAGTGAGGTGGGCGGGGTGGTTGATCGCATCGTCACCGAGATGGGCGCCCTGCGGGTACTCATCGACAGCGCCTCTCACCTCGAGCAGGTTACCGACGACCCCCGGGAGCTGCGGGCGCTGTTCTACAGCATGATCAACGGCCTCAAGCGCGCGGGCCTGACGACGGTGGTGACCAAGGAGCTGGGGGCCACAGACCTCGTGGACATCCCATTCGAGGAGTACCTGTGCGACACCGTGATCAGGCTGGACAACCGGATGGTGGGTGACACCCGGCGACGCCGATTCGTAGAGGTCGTCAAGTCGCGTGGCCGCGCCCATCGCTCCGGCCGTCACGGCTTTGACCTGACCGGCGCGGGACCGGAGGTCTACCCGCGGTATGAGCCCGTACCCAAGCAGCCCCCGGAGACCTGCCCCGCAGGTCGCGTCTCCACGGGTGTCGCGGGCCTCGACCGCATGCTCTACGGTGGGCTGGTGGCCGGCAGCGCCACGCTGGTTGCCGGCAGCGCGGGCGTAGGCAAGACGACCCTGGGGCTGCAGTTCATCCACCAGGGCGGCGAGATCGGCGAGCCGGGCGTCTTCGTGACCTTCGAGGAGTCCCCCGCGAAGCTGACGTCTCAGGCCGCGAGCTTCGGGATCGACCTGCAGCAGATGCGCGACGAGGGCCTGGTCAGCATCCTCCACCGCTTCCCGATCTCGGTGCGCTTCGAGAAGCTGCTGCTCGACGTCATCGACGAGATCGACCGACTGGGCGCCAGGCGCCTCGTCTTCGACAGCCTGACCGACCTGGACCTGGCCTTCGGAACGGAGGACAGCGTGCGTGAGGCGGTCCACGAGCTGGTGAGCGTCCTGGACGCTCGGGGCGTGACCGCCCTCGTCGTGACCGAGGTGCCGGAGCTTTTCGGCCAGACCTACGTCTCGGGCGAGCACCTGTCCATCATCGTGGACGGGATTATCCTCATGAAGTACCTGGAGCTTGAGAGCGAGATCCAGCGTGCGGTCTCGGTGCTGAAGATGCGCGGCTCGGCCCACGATACCGGCATCTGGCGCTACGTGATTGAGGACCACGGGATCGATGTGCTGGGCCGTTTCGAGGGCGCCGAGGGGCTGATGGCGGGCGCCGCACGCACCTCCACCATCGCGCTGTCGGTGCGCAGCTTCAGCGAGTTCGACGAGCAGCTCAACGCCGAGCTGCTGGAGCGGTTCTCACAGATGCACCCCAACGTCCAGCCGGTCTCCCTCAACCTCCCATACAATCCCGACGAGGCGTTGGACACGGTTCTGACCGCCCTGCGCGCCGACAGCACGCACCTGTCCGTGGCCCCGCTGTGCCTGTACTGGACACCCGACGTCATCGCCACCGGCGGGCTGCGGGACCTCGACGAGCTGCTCCCACCGGGCGAGTTGGAGCAGCACATGGAGGAGATCGTGGAGCCGGCCACCATGGACGGGAAGCTCTACGGCGTCCCGGCCATCGCGG
>JBNGDZ010000152.1:0-3451 GCA_049975765.1 Armatimonadota bacterium | reverse complement strand
GGCACGCTGCTGTTCCGCCGCGATCTGCTCGAGAAGCACGGCTTCGACGCACCGCCGGTCACCTGGGAGGAGCTCATCGAGCAGGCTGCAAAGATCACCGCCGACGAGCCGGGAGATCTCATCGGCTTCCAGTTCCCGGCCTACCTCTACGAGGGTCTCAGCAGCTCCTTTTTGACCAACCTGTGGAGCAACGGAGGCTCGGTGGTGGGCGATGACGGCGCCTGCCGCCTGGACAGCGTCGAGGCGCTGGAGGCCCTCCGTTTCATGCAGTCGCTCGTTAGTGAGCACGGCCTCACCCCCCACAGTGTGACCACCTACAGCGGCGGACTTGAGCCCCAGGAGGACTTCATCGAGGGACGCACGGTCTTCCTGTACATGCTGCCGAGCGTGCTGCAGGAGACCAACCGCCCGGACAGCCCGCTGCAGGGCAAGGTGGGGGTGGCAGGGCCGCCGCACGGCCCCCGGGGAGAGCGCGGTTACAGCTACCTGGGTGGGTGGCACTTCGGCATCCCGGTCAACGCCCGCGCACCGGGCGCGGCCGGCGAGTTCATCCGTTTCATGGCCAGCCCGGAGGTGCAGAAGGAGCGGGCCGTGCGCGGCGGGCCCGCACCGACCATCCGGTCGCTGTATCGGGATCCGGAGGTGCTGGCCTTCAACCCGCACTACCCCACGCTCTACGAGCTGCTGCGTTCGGCGCGCAAGCGCCATGAGATCCCCAACTACCTGGAGGTCTCACGGCGCATGCAGAAGCACCTGCACGCCGCACTGACCGGCGAGGCAACCGCGGAGGAGGCCCTCGAAAGACTCTACCCCCAGGCCCGCGACCTCATCGAGCAGTAGGAACATCCCTCCGCCCGCCGGGCTCTAACCCTCCGGTGAGACTGTTACGCCCTCGGGCTGCGACGCTGCCCCGATGAGCAGTGCGTGATGCACTTCACCGCCGCGGTCATGTCCGTGGACCGCACGCCGGCCCGGTTCTGTGACCGATGCGCCGGGCAGGCGCGCCCTGCGCGCGAACCAGGTGAGGGAGGCTGAGTGCGTGATGCACGTGCGGCTCATTCCGTTCGGCGACGTTGACCGCCAACTCCTCCGGCACATCGCCACGCGCGTCGAGGAGGTAGTGGTGCCCACCGCAAGCGTGGCTGCCGAGTCGCTGTCGCTGCCCGCCGAGAGCTACGACCCGGCGCGCGAGCAGTACCTCGCCGGGGCGCTGCTGGACAGGCTGAGGGAGGTACAGGCTCCAGGAGCGGAGCGCGTGCTGGGCGTCGCCGACGCCGACCTGTATGCGGGTGACCTGAACTTCGTCTTCGGCCAGGCTGAGCTGCCGGGGCAGGTGGCGGTGATGTCCCTGACGCGGCTGCGGCCGGAGTTCTGGGGCGGGCAGCCGGACGAGCAGCGGCTGCTTCAGCGCGCGGCCAAGGAGGCCGTGCACGAACTGGGGCACACTCTGGGCCTGCGGCACTGCCCCAACCCCGACTGCGTGATGCACTTCTCGAACCGCCTCGCGGACACAGATCGCAAGAGTATCGAGCCCTGTCCGCGCTGCACGGCGAGAATCGACCGGCAGTTGCGGTAGCGCCTGATGGAGGTCGCCTCCGCTGGTAGCCCCCCTGGCAATCGGTCCAGTGAAGCTGGACGGCGCGGTTTCCGCCGGGCGACTCGCGCGGTAGAATCAGGCTGTGCACTCCACTTCCCGTCCCTGAGGTGACGCTGATGATACGCCCCCGCTCGATAGCCGTTGCGCTTGTCGTGGCCGGTCTGGCCCTCACGTGCACTGCCTTTGCCCAGACGAACGAGATCAGCATCAACATCGCACCATCAACCATCGTGCTGGACTCCAGCGCCACGTGGGTGACCGTGCATACGAACCTCGACTATATCTCCGTGGATCAGGACACAGTCGAGCTCGACGGCATCGACATGGCCTGGGCCAAGGCCGACGCGTGCGGCAACTTCGTGGCGAAGTTCGCGTTCGACGACGTAGCGGCCGAGGTTGCGGACAACGCAGGCGACACCGTAGCCCTTACGCTCACCGGCGTCGCCGAAGGCGAGGCCTTTTCAGGCTCCGACGAGGTCAGGATCAAGTAGCAGACTCCTGGCTGTGCGAGATACAAGAGACGGGCAGGGGCTCGGACGCCCTGCCCGTCTCGATGTACGCTCCTGATTCCGGCGCGGCTACTTGATCTTTACCGCCTTGCCCTGGTCGGCGGACTTGTACATCGCGTCCAGGATCTTCATGATGCGCAGGCCGTCGGTGGCGGGCGAGATGGGCTCCTCTCCCTCCACCAGGCAGTCCACGAAGTGCTTCACGGCCGAGTGCCGCCCCATCGCCGGATCGGGCTCGAGCTTCACCACGCGGTCCACGGCCTCCCCCTGCTCCTGGGTGTACAGCTCCAGCGTGTCGATGGCGGTGTCATCGACCCCGTCGATGGCGAAGACGCGCTCGAGGCTGGCGCCGGCCTCGGTGCCGCAGAGCGTGGAGTAGACCCACTCGCGCTTGATGCGCGAGGCCCACGAGGCCTCCAGCATGACAGTCTGGCCGTCGGCGAACTTGAGCATCCCCACCGCCATGTCCTCCACGTCGAATGTGCCCTTGGGGTCGGGGGTGCCCCACGGCCCGAGAGCCTCCATCTTCGGCCCGAAAACGGAGTATGTCGAGGCCATGCACATCTCGGGCTCGGGGTTGCCCATCAGCCACAGAGTCAGGTCGAGCATGTGCACCGCCAGGTCGATCAGCGGCCCGCCGCCGGCGATCTCCTTCTGCGTGAACCAGCCGCCCCAGCCGGGGATCCCGTTGCGGCGAATCCAGCCGCAACGCGCGAAGTAGATGTCGCCGAAGGTGCCGGCATCCACATGGCCCTTAAGCACCTGCGCCTCCGGCCGGAAGCGGTTGTTGAACTGGATCATCAGCGTCAGGCCGGCCTCCTCCGCCGCATCCACCATCTTCTGGCCCTCTCTAGCCGTCCGGGCCAGCGGCTTTTCGCAGAGAACGTTCTTGCCGGCCTTCAGGCAGTCGATGGTTATGGGGGCGTGGAACTTGTTCGGGACGCAGACGCTGACGCAGTCGAGGTCCAGCTCCAGCATCTCCTCGTAGTCGGTGAATAGGCTCTCGATCTCGTACTCCTCGCCGGTCTCGGCAAGCAGCTCCTCATTGAGGTCGCACAGTGCCACGACCTCGGAATCCTCGTGTGCCTGGTAGCCCTCGATGTGATACGTCCCGATTCCGGCTCCGATGATGCCGGCCTTGATCTTCGCCACGGTCGGACCCTCCCTCTGTCTGCAAGTCTCCGCCTGGTCTCGGTCACGCGCGGCTGATTCTTCGACGCGGGCGCGGCGGGACCTCTTGAGGCGTCTCGACCCCTGCCGGAACCGATGGCTCGGCCACGCCCTCTCTCCGTTCCGGATGAGGGGGGAGCGAGCGGCGGGCCGTATGGTGGCCCGGCCGCTCCAT
>JBNGDZ010000151.1:0-9423 GCA_049975765.1 Armatimonadota bacterium | reverse complement strand
CTGCAGATCCGGCGCCCCGAGGCGCCGGATCCGTCGTCACCGGGGGTGCTGCCGTATGTGGCCATGGGGGTGTTGGCCGGCCTGTGGCTGGCGCCTCTGACCGTCGCGCTGACGCTCGCGATCGGCGCGCCGCCGCCGACCGCGCCAAGGAGTGCCGACGTCACCACGGACGAGGCGCGCCAGTCCCGGCCCCCGCCGGTGGAGGAGACACAGCCTCCCGATGAGGCGGGCACTCCCAACCCGTTCGCGTCCGGCCAGTCCGCAGTCTCGCTCGCTACCGACGCGGACTCGATCGAGCGGGAAATGCTGGACCTGGCGCGCACACAGAGGGAGCGCGGCGAGCTTGACAGCGCCCGGGGCACGCTTGAGGATCTGCTGCAGCAGGACCCCACCATCGTGGAGGCTCACTACCTGATGGCTTTGACGTGCATGGAGATGGGCGACGAGGAGCGCGCGGCGCAGGAGTTCCAGGCCACGGCCAACCTGACCGAGCCCGACAGCGAGATGCACCGAGAGGCGTCCGACGCCCTGGACCGCATGGAGCAGTAGCGGACGCCTGGCTTCACTGGAGTGACGTCAATGACACCCGAAGAGCAGCTTGAACATCTTGTCGGTGACGCTTCCGAGGTCCACTCCCGCGAGGAGCTGCTGGAGAAGCTGAAGCTGGACCGGCCGCTGCGCATCAAGTACGGGGCCGACCCCAGCGCGCCGGACCTGCATCTGGGGCACTCGGTCCCCATGCAGCGGCTCCGGCGCTTCCAGGAGCTTGGTCACAGGGTCATCTTCATCATCGGCGACTTCACCGGGCGCATCGGCGACCCCAGCGGCCGCTCCAAGACCCGCCCGATGCTCTCCGAGCAGGAGATCGAGCGCAACGCTGAGAGCTTCGCCCAGCAGGCCGGCAAGATCCTGGACATCGACGCCTGCGAGATCCGCTACAACTCCGAGTGGCTCGAGCCGCTCGGCAGCGACGGCATCATCAAGCTGGCCGCCCGCTACACCGTCGCGCGGATGCTGGAGCGCGATGACTTCGCCAGGCGTATGGAGAGCGAGACGCCGATCTCCATTGTGGAGTTCCTCTACCCTCTGGTGCAGGCGTACGACTCGGTGGCCGTGGAGGCGGACGTGGAGGTGGGCGGCACCGACCAGCTCTTCAACTTCCTGGTCGGCCGCGATATCATGCGAGCCTACGGCCTGCAGCCCCAGGTGGCCGCCACGTGGACGCTGCTGGTGGGGACCGACGGTACGGAGAAGATGAGCAAGTCGCTGGGCAACTATGTGGGGATCACCGAGCCGCCGGAGGAGATGTTCGGTAAGCTCATGTCCATCCCCGATGACCTCCTGCCACACTACTACGCGCTGCTGACCGACGAGGGCTTCGAGGGCGCGGAGCGCATCGACCACAAGCTCCAGTCGGGCGAGCTGCACCCCATGGAGGCCAAGAAGCGCCTGGCGCGGATCGTCGTCACCCAGTACCATGGCGCCGGGGCCGCTGAGGCCGCCCAGAGCGAGTTCGAGCAGGTCTTCAGCAGGGGCGAGCTGCCCTCACAGATGCCGGAGCTTCCGCTTCGGGCCGCCGACATGGAGGATGGCCGAGTCTGGATCGTGACGCTGGTGAAGGCCTCCGGCAGCGCCTCCTCCAGCTCCGAGGCCCGCCGCCTGATCCGCCAGGGTGCGGTTCGCCTCAACAACCAGAGGATTGAGGACGAGACGGCCAGCGTTGAGGTCTGCGACGGAGACGTCCTGCAGGTGGGCAAGCGCACCTTCGCGAAGATTAAGACAGGTTGACGCCCTCACCAAGCACGGGCGGCCTGTCCGAGGAGGCGGTTTGACGTGGCGAATGACAGTAATGATGATGCGCGGAACATGCTGGCGGTCCTTGTGGCTATGCTGCTCGGGGCGGTCATCGGGGCCATTACGGCCCTGCTGTTGGCCCCCAAGTCCGGAGAGGAGCTACGGTCGGACATCTCCGAGGCGACAGCGCGCGCCAAAGAGCGGGCGACTGACGTCAAGGAGCACATGAGCGCCAAGTTCGAGGACCTGCGCAGCAAGATGGACGAGCACCTCAAGCAACACGCTAAGGAGGCAGCCGAGGCCACCGAGGAGCTGGCTGAGGAAGCCGAGGCACAGCTCGAGGAGGTCTGAGCCGCACAGCGCTTCATGACGCAGCTCAGCAGACCGCGGGCCCGGCACCGCCCGGGCCCGCTGCGTCACTCGCGCAAAGGGCCCAGATTCCTGCCGCCATTGACCCACCGCAGCAGATCTCCGGGATGGACCGTCATCACGGAGGAGCGGTGCAGGGCGTCGCCCAGCGGATCGGGAGACGCGGCAGCCGTCGAGCACACCAGATCGGGCACGTCCTGATGCCGCGCGATGCATACTTCCCCCGTCTCTGCCCGCTCCAGGCCCAGGCGCCAGCCCCCAAGCCACTCGGCGTACTCCGCCAGGTCATCATCGACCTCAGTCGTACGTACGTCGAGCAGCACCAGTGCGTCAACCGGGCTGGATGCGGGCTCCACATCCGGGCCGCCGAACAGGCGCACGTGAAGCCGTAGCTCATCGTCCTCGCCCCACTCGATCCAGGTTCGTCCCGGCGTGGTCCTCCCATCGGCGTCGATGGGCAGCGCCACCACACCCACGTTCAGGTCGCCGTAGGAGACGGCCACCGGCTGGCCCGGCTCCAGACGCACCGGCTCCCGGCGCCAGTCCACGTTGCCGATACGGACCGCCTCAATCTCCTCCCGCGGTCCCAGCAGCACCCGCGGCTCGCAGACGTAGGCCGGGTCGGAGAGAAAGCGCTCCATCTCGCCCTCCTGCGGCTCGTAGCGCATCACTCCCAGCACACGGCCCCCGTCCTGGCAGCACTCGAAGGCCGGGCACGGCCGCCGGCTATACGTCTCGTCCGGCACGATGGCCGCGCTGGCGCGCTCGTGCTCCGTGCGACGCACCAGCAACACGTAGGGCGGCGCCGAGTGGCCCCCGGCGGTCGCCACTCTCTGCGACGCCAGGCTGTAGCGGGCGGTCATGACATGCGTCCGCCGCGACCCAAGCGACCTGGTCTGGTCGTGGCTCTCCTCCGACCGCCAGCGACCGGCCATCCCCCGCAGCGTGTCCGGAGGCACGTAGTCGTAGAGCGCGAAGTTCGCCGGGATCAGCACGGGCCTCTCCGGCTCATGGGAATCGGGGCGTAGCGGGGTGCCGAACTTCACGTGGGCCCACCATGACCCCAGTCCGCTCCCCCACAGGACGTCGCGCAGATAGGCTCTGGCCTGCGCGCCGGCCGAAAATCCGTTGGGCGCGAAGTTCGCGGCGAAGTGGTACGCGACGTAGTCCATCACCCGGCGCAGGCGCCGCCGGAGGCTCTCGTCGGCGGTGTGCGCCCAGGCTACCTCCATGCCAAAGAGCGTCACGGGCGTGTAGGTGGGGCTGTTGAACTCGTGCAGCCCATCCCGATCGGTGTTTGCCAGCCACTCCTCCAGCCACACCACCGCCTCGGCGTGCGGCTCCTCGTCGTCAAGCACCCTGGCCAGGGCCACCAGCGAGCCCAGGTTCAGCCAGAAGATGTTGCTGTAACGCCACGGCGCCCCGTGGCCCCGCACCGCCGCCAGCATGGGCTCGAAGGCCCGCTCCAGCGCCGACCGCGTCGCGTCCTCCAGCTTCTCACCGCACTCCAGCCAGGCGTGGCACAGCCCGGGTGCCAGGAACGAGACCGCGTTGCGGTCCTTGACGCGGTCCCAGTGCGTCATCCAGAGGAAGTTGCCGAAGCTCTCCGAGTCCGTCCGCAGGTCCTGGTGCTCCAGAATCCGGCGGATGATGCGGTTGGCCTCGATGGCGTCGTCTCCCCCGTAGAGCCGGTCGTCGCTGTGCAGCAGCAGTAGCGCGTACTCCAGCGAGTTCTGCGCCACCGTGTGGCCGGTGAACCGCGGGAAGAAGCGGCTCCGCTGCCTCAGCAGAGCCGCCTCCGGATCGTAGTATGCGTCCCCGTGCCGGCGCAGCAGATGGCGTACGCACATGGCCCGATGTCGCTGGCTCTGCAGCGCGTCCGGATCCTCCATGGCACTCTCCTCAGCGCCGGGTCTCAGACCCGGCGAAAGCGCTCGTACTCCTCTCCCGTGATGTCCTCGATGTAGTTGCGCTGCCGGTACTGCTCGACCATCTCCTCATCCAGCGGGTAGCGCCCGAACTGCATCGAGGCGTCGATCATCGCCCGGTAGTTCTCCGGCCGCACCGCCGGATGGATGGAGTTGCTCGACGCCATGATGTGCCCGCCGCCGGGCGAGGCCTTGGCGATCGTCTCTTTGACCGCCTCCACGACCTGCTCGGGCGTCCCCCGCGAGAGCAGCTCCCCACAGTCCACGTTCCCGCACACCGCGATGCGGTCGCCGTAGGCCTCCTTCACCTCGCCGATGTCCATCCCCGCGATCGGCTCCAGGGGGTCGATGGCGTCGATACCCGTGTCCACGATCAGGTCGAAGATCCGCCAGATGTTCCCGTCGGTGTGCTTGATGAAGGGCGCGCCCTGCTCGTGCGTGACCTCCACGATCTCCGCCAGGTAGGGCTGGATGAACTCCTCGAAGTGCGCAGGCGACATGATCGGCGCATGGCGATGGGCGTAGTCGTCCCCCGTCAGTCCCACGTCGGCCCCCATCTCCAGCGCCCGCTGCATCACCCGCTTCTTGTAGTCGATCACGATCCGCGACAGCTCGTGCACTCTCTCGGGGTTCATCACATAATCCATCAGCAGCCGATCCATGCCCCGCAGGTAGTGCGTGAACTCGAAGGTGTCGTGACCCAGGAAGACGATGGCCTTGCGGCCCTTGAACCGCTCCACAAGCTCCTGAAGGTGCTCGAGGCGATGGTCGGCGTCCGGATCAGGGGGCTCCCAGTGGCCCAGGTCGTCCCAGCTCTCGATGGGGTGCCCCGCCGGATAGGGGATGCCGCCCTCCCCGTAGCCCCACACGATCCCCCACTCATCGCGGTTGTGCTCGTCATCGACAGGCTCGAAGATCTGGTTCTCAACGCAGGTCGCACCGTCCAGCTCCGCCTCCACCAGGTCCAGGTAGGTGCCCTCCGGCCCCATCATGGCGTGCACCACGGGGTCGTTGACGATCAGCTCCCAGATGGGCACCCGATCCGGCTGCTCCCGGCGCAACGCGGCCATGAATCGCTCGCGGCCGGTTATCTCGCTCACATGCGCCATCCTCTCTAAGCGCAATGCCGTGCGCCCGTGTCGTTTCGGCGACCGCTCCCCGAATCCCTACCTGCAACGCAAAGGGCCCGCGGCAAATGCCGCGGGCCCCGGTGCTCTGCTCAGGTGCCGCTCACATCGCCTTGGCTGCCTCCCGCTCGGACTCCATCCGGTGAGCGAGGAATCGCATCAGCGCGTTCGCGTTCGCGATAGCCGCCCCCTGCTCCATGGCCGAGCCGATCGGGCTCACCCCGGCCGCGACCGCCGGTATGTACTGACCGGGGTCCGTCCGCAGGCTCTTGGCGGCGGCGATCGACATGGCCGTCTCACCGTAGCCCGCGCCGGCGGCGCGCACCGCCCGCACCTGCGCCTCCGGCACCAGCAGCAGGTGCGCGATCTGCCGGTCGAACAGCCTCTGCTCGTAGGGCGTCGCCTGCGTCCCGAGCAGGTTCAGCCGCGCCAGCAGCGCGTGCCCGCGCGCCTTCGCGCTCTGTCTCCGCACCCTGTTGACCGACTGCAGGGCGTCGGTGCCCAGCTTCTGGGCATGGCTCGCGGCGTTCCGGAGCTGATCGGCCAGCAGGCTCTGTGGATCGTCGTCCCGCACGATCGTCTCCATCAGCGAGGCCACCCCTTTCGCCGAGGACTGCGCGGCACGCACATCATCGACCGTCTCGGGCGCCTCGGCCATCGCCAGCTCCAGCGTGATGCTCCCGCGCCTGAGCTCCTGCACAGCCGTCTGCAGCGCAGCGACATCCTCAGGGCTGCCCTCCCCGGCCTGCGCTGCCTCCAGACGGCGCTCGCACTCGGTCAGCTGACCTGCCACGACCGCCCCCGTCTCCTCCAGGTCCGCGTTCACCGCCTCCAGCACGTAGATCGGCTCCGTCGCGCGGGAGACGGCCGCGTTCCCGCGCACCAGAAGGTCCTTGGTCGCCTCGGCGACATCGCCCTCGTAGTCCGCCAGCGTCAGCAGCCTCTCGTTAATGCCCTTCACCGTGGCGGTCAGGTCGCCAATCTGCTCCCTGGTGCTCTCAGTGTACCGTCTGGCGTTGGCCTCCGAGCGCTCCGACAGCGTTCGCAGCTCTGACAGCTCCGCCAGCAGCTCCCCGGCTCGCTGCCGGCCCTCAGGCCCGACGCCCTGCGTGGCAGGCGCCGGGGCGTCGTCCAGGGCTGCGAGCTGTGTTCGCACGTAGAGGCTGTCCGGCTCGTGCTCGCGCGCTTTCTCGTAATGCGTCCTGGCGAGGTCAATCTCGCCACGCGCCGCGTAGGCATCGCCCAGCAGGGAGTGCAGCGCGGCCGAGTCCGGGGCTTCGTCCAGGCCATCGCGCAGCATCTCAGCCGCCATTGCCGGCTGACCGCGCGTCATGTAGCCGCGAGCAATGCGCACGAGCACCTCGGGGTCCTCGGTGCTCAGCTCCGGACGCTTGAGCTGCCGCTTGATCCGATCCTCCGTGCGCGGATGGGTCATGAAGTAGACCTCGAACCGGCTGGGCCGGTGCTTCTGGAGCTTCGTCATCAGCCGGTGGTAGAAGTCAAGGCCCCTGTGCGGATCGTAGCCGGCCCGGTAGGCCAGCAGCGTCCCTGCGTCATCGGCCTCATACTCGTCATCGCGGCTGTACTGCAGCGAGAGCAGGCCAAGGCCTATCCCGACCACGTCACCCACCGTCTGGGACTCGCCCCTGAGCACCTGCGTGAGAATCCCCATCAGCAGGCTCTTCTTGAATGACTTGATGGAGTCCCGGTGCACCACGTGGCCAACCTCGTGAGCCAGAACCATCCACACCTCGTCCTCGCTCTCGCAGAAGTCGAGGAAGCCCCGCGTGACGTAGATATGGCCATAGGGTGCTGCGAAGGCATTGACCAGGTCGGTCTCGATGACCTTGAACTCGTAGGGGATCGTCTGCCTACGGCTCTGGGCCACGATCGTCTGACCGGCGTGGGTGAGCCACTCGTTCATCAGGGGGTCGCGGTCCACATTGTAGGCGGCCTCAATGGACGCCGCGGAGGCCTCACCGAGGGCCTCCTCCACGTCATCCTCACAGCCCGTGCCCATCAGCAACAGCCCGACCGCAAGCACTGCGGCCACCATCAGGCGGGCCGTCGGCCAGCTTCTTCTCATCGTACACACCTCCACGCACGCCCGCGCCCTACGACTTGCCGCCGCATCTTAGCCTCGCTCGGAGATGTAGCGGTAGGCGCTGTCTGCCGCGATGGCCGCGTCACCCACCGCCGTGGCCACCTGCCGTAGCGGCGTGTTCCGCACGTCACCGCAGGCGAAGATGCCCGGCTGCGACGTGCGCATCCGTTCATCTGTGACGATGAAACCGTCCTGAAGTTCCAGCAGGTCACCCAGGAAGGCCGTGTTGGGCTCGTAGCCGATGGCCACGAACACCCCGCTGACCTCCAGCTCGGAGTCCTCACCCGTCTTCCTGTTGTGCAGCATCAGGGAGGTCACCTCGTCATCGCCGCGGATCTCGGTGGCAACCGAGTCCCAGATCACCTCGACCTTCCCGTTCCTCAAGAGGCGCTCGGCCAGAATCTCGGTCGCCCGCAGCTCGTCGCGGCGGTGGATGACGTAGACCTTCTCCGCGATGTTCGCCAGATACAGCGCCTCCTCTGCGGCCGTATCCCCGCCACCGATCACGGCCACCGTCTCATCCTGGTAGAAGAACCCGTCGCAGGTGGCGCAGTAGGATACGCCCCGCCCGAACAGCTCCCGCTCGCCCGGGATCTTCAGGTGACGCGGGTGAGCGCCCACCGCGAGGATCACCGCCGTCGAGAGGTAGTCCTGGGAGGCGGCGACCATCCGCCACCGGTCACCCTCAGGCTGAATGCTCGTGACCTCGGCGTTCTCGAAGGGCACGCCGAAGTTCTCGGCCTGCTGCGTCAGCCGCATGATCAGCTCCGCCCCGGTGATGCCCTCGGGGAAGCCGGGGAAGTTCTCGATGGTGCTGGCGGTGGCGGTCTGTCCGCCCGGCGCCCCTACCGTCAGCAGCACCACGTCCAGCCCGTAGCGCACGGCGTAGATGCCGGCGGTCAGCCCCGCCGCCCCCCCGCCGATCACGACCAGTTCGTGCTCTCTCACCTCAGGCACATCCGTCCCTCCCGCTCCGTCAGCAGGGCGATCACCCCCTCCCCGCTGCTGACGGCGATGCTGCGCATCCGCTCAATTCTACCACAGGACAGCGGGGGACGAAAGCGGGCATCCGGCCGGGGAGGGGGAGTATCTACATCTGCGTGCCTGTCCTCTGTGTTGGCGCGGCCAGCGCCGGTGGAGAGGCCACCCTCAAACCGAAGGTCTCCTGGCGACTGCTGCGCAGTCGCGCGAGGTCGGCGCCGGTACTTTGGGCGGAGTGCCGCAATCCGGTGCTCCGGATGGAACAGCCGGGCCGGCTTTGGCTCCAGCGACGCCCGCCCTCAGGCGTCCTCAGCCCCGGCCGCAGTCTCCGACGCGCACTCGACATCGTGGGCCAAGCAAGCGAAGAGACGCACCCACACCGGCCCGTGCGCCGACTACTTCCTCGGCTCCTCCGTGGTGTACACGAACTCCACCGCACCGATAGTCACGGTGTCCCCCTCCTCAACGCCGGCCTCGCGAAGCGCCCTCAGCACGCCCTGCTCCTCGAGTTGCTGCTGGAACCACGCCACCGCCTCGTCGGCCTCCATATCAACGGTGGCGGCCAGCTTCTCGATGCGCGTGCCGCTGACTTCCATGGTCTCCTCGTCCACCCGCCGCACCCTCAGCGGCCGCGTCGGCAGCGGCGGGATCTCAAGCTCCAGCTCCTCCTCGTCGGGCGGCTCCGGCTCCATCTCATGCCCGTGTGCGAAGAGGCGCTCACGGAGATGATCCAGCAGGTCCCCGATGCCCTCGCCGGTCGCCGCGGAGATGGCGAAGACCGCGTGGCCCTCGTCCTCCAGCGCCTCCCGCAGCTCCGGGGCGTTCTCCCGGGCCTCCGGCAGGTCCATCTTGTTCAGCGCCACCACCTGCTCGAGTTCCGCGAGGCGCGCATCATACATCTCCAGCTCATGGTTGATCTCCCGGAAGTCCTCCAGCGGCTCGCGGCCCTCCATGCCGCTGGCGTCCAGCATGTGTACCAGCAGCTTCGTGCGCTCGATATGACGCAGGAACTTGTCCCCCAGGCCCACCCCCTCGTGCGCGCCCACGATCAGCCCCGGCATGTCCGCGATGACCATGGTGGTGAAGTCCTCGAACTGCACCACGCCCAAGTTCGGCTGAA
>JBNGDZ010000150.1:0-9480 GCA_049975765.1 Armatimonadota bacterium | reverse complement strand
GGTTCGAGACGACCAGCGCGCGAGTCAACCTCCTCGACATCTTCGTGGACGGGCAGTTCGTGCCAAGACTGGATCGCGACGAGGAGGGGGCGCTGGTTCTCGAGGCCACGCCATTCTACGCCGAACGGGGCGGACAGGTCGGCGACACGGGGGTCATCGTCGGCGACGACTTCCGCTTCAGGGTCACGGATACGCGGCAGCGCGGCGAACACGTCCTTCACGTCGGTCGGGTGGTTCAGGGTTCGGTCGAGGTCCCCGCGAAGGTCACCGCCACCGTCGATGAACAGCGCCGCGACGCCGTCCGGCGCCATCACACCGCCACGCACCTCTTGCACGCGGCCCTGCGCCAGGAGATCGGGGAGCACGTCAGACAGTCCGGCTCCCTGGTGGCTCCGGATCGGCTGCGCTTCGACTTCTCGCATCACGAGGCGGTAGATCACGACAGCCTGGTGCGGATCGAGGAGCAGGTGAACGAGTGGATCCTTCAGGACCTGCCCGTGGATGTGGACTTCATGGACCTGGAGGAGGCCGAGGAGGCCGGGGCCATCGCGCTGTTCGGCGAGAAGTACGGCGAGACGGTGCGCACGGTGCGGGTGGGAACCGAGAGCTTCGAGCTGTGCGGCGGGATCCACTGCTGCCGCACGGGTGAGATCGGCAGCTTCCGCATCCTGGGGGAGAGCTCCGTGGCGGCCGGGACGCGGCGCATCGAGGCGGTGGCCGGGATGCCGGCGGTGCGGCACGCGCGGGAGGCCGACGAGGCTCTGCAGGCCGTGGCCGCGGAGCTGAACTGCCCGGTGGAGGAGATCGCCGGGCGCATCGGTGCCCTTCGCCAGCAGGTCAGGGAGCTTGAGAAGGAGGTCGAGCAGGCCCGGCAGGTGAGCGCCAGCGTGAACGTGCCCGACCTCATCGCCGGGGCATCGGAGGTCGCTGGGACGACGCTGGTGGCCGTGAAGATCGATGGCGCGGACCGGGAGATGCTCAAGAGACTCGCCGACGAGATCATCGAGAAGCTGGACTCCGGCGCCGCCGTGCTGGGCGGGGACGCGGATCGGAAGGTGGCGCTGGTAGCGAAGGTATCCGATGACATCATCGAGCGAGGCGCCCACGCCGGTGAGCTCATCAGCGAGGTGGCGGAGCGCGCCGGCGGCGGGGGGGGCGGCGCGCCCAGGTTCGCGCAGGCGGGGGGCGGCAGCCCGGCGAAGCTCGATGATGCCATTGCCGCCGCGGCCGAGATCCTCGCCAGGCAGCTCGAGGGCTGACGGAGAGATGCGCGCTCTGGGCGTTGACATGGGCGAGCGCCGCATCGGGCTGGCGGTCAGTGACCGCTCCGGGCTCATCGCCTCGCCCCTGGAGGTCATCACCATCGAGGAGGGGTCCGACCCGGTCGAGACGGTCCTGGCGCGAGCGGATGAGCTGGGGGCCGAGCGCATCGTGGTGGGCATGCCCATCAACCTGCGCGGCGAGGTGGGTCCGGCCGCCCAGGAGATGCAGCGGATGGTTGACGAGCTGCGACGGCGCGCGTCGGTGCCGGTGGAGACCTGCGATGAGCGGCTGACGACGGCCGCGGCTGACCGCAGCATGGCCGACGCGGGCCTCAGCTCACGCGATCGCCGCGGGCAGGTGGACAAGGTGGCCGCGGCTCTGATCCTGCAGAGCTGGCTGGACGGCAGACGACATCGGGCGGATACCGATGCGTAAGCATCTGCCGCTGCTCATCATCTTCGCCATCGGCCTCATCGTCGGCGCCTCGAGCGTCTGGTATCGGCAGAGCCTGAGGCCGCTTGCGAGCGAGGCCGACGAGCGCGTCTTGGAGATCGAGCGGGGGTCGGGGGTGGCCCAGATCGCTCGCAAGCTGGAGCGCGATGGCCTGATCCGCGACGCACTGGCCTTCCGGGTCATGCTGCTGCTGCGCAGCCCTCAGACTCAACTCCAGGCCGGCCACTACGCGCTCTCGCCGACGATGACGCCCTGGGAGATCGCGCAGCGGCTGGCCTCCGGCGAGGTCGCCACCCGGCGGCTGACCATCCCGGAGGGCCTGACGCTGGAGCAGATCGCCGACCGCGTGGCGCAGGCGGAGATTGCCGGCCGCGACGAGTTCCTGTCCGCGGCGGTCGGGGCCAGGGTCGCGGAGGACGTCGAGATGCCGCTTCCAGAGGGAAGCCTTGAGGGCTATCTGTTTCCGGAGACCTATCAGTTCACCTATGATGAGGGGGCCGGGGCGGTCGTGCGGCAGATGGTCCTGGAGCTGCAGGAGCGCTTCTGGCGGCCGAACCGGGAGGAGATCGCGGATCGGGGTTTGAGCCTGCACGAGATCGTGACGCTGGCGTCGCTGGTCGAGCGTGAAGCCAAGGTGGACGAGGAGCGGGCGCTGATCGCCGGGGTGATCCAGAACCGCCTCGACCGCGGCATGATGCTGCAGATCGACGCCACGGTGCAGTACGCCCTCGGCGAGCACAAGCAGCGGCTGCTGACCCACGACACCCGTGTGGAATCGCCCTACAACACCTACCGCAACCGTGGCCTGCCGCCGGGGCCGATCGCCTCGCCGGGTCTCCCGTCGCTGATGGCGGCGCTGCGACCGGCCCAGACCGATGCCCTCTTCTACGTGGCCAGGCCGGATGGAAGGCACGTCTTCACTCGTACCAACGAGGAGCACGAGCGAGCGAAAGCGCGCATTAGGGGGCGATAGCTTATGGGGATGCTCAGCGCCTTCGCGCCCGATCAGGTGGCGCGCTGCGTCACGGAGATCGACCTGGATGCCCTGGCCGAGCGCGGCACCGAGGGCCTGCTGATCGATGTGGACAACACGCTGCTGGGGCACGGCGCGCCGGGCATTGAGCCCGAGCGGCTGGCATGGGCCAGGCGCGCGACTGAGCGCTTCCCGGTGTGCCTGCTGAGCAACTCCGTGCGCGGGCTGCGGGTCAGGCAGGTCTCCCGGGAGCTGGGGGTGCCCGGTATCTCCGTGTGGCACTGGCAGCGCAAGCCGCTCAGCGGCGGCTACCGGCGCGCACTGGCCGAGATCGGCACTGAGCCGGAGCGCACCGCCATGATCGGCGACCAGCTCATGACGGACATCTGGGGTGCGAACCGATGCGGGCTGTATACAATCTGGGTGCAGCCGGTCTCCCCGCGCGAGTTCGTCTTCACACGACACGTGCACCGTCGGCTCGAGGCATGCATCGCGAGAAAGCTGACCGCGGCGGGGCTGATGCCACCATACCCCGAGGCTGGTGATGAGGCGTGAGGCCGAACACGCAGACGCGGCTGGTGGGCGTCATCGGCTGGCCGGTGGAGCACAGCCTCTCGCCCGCCATGCACAACGCGGCCCTGGAGGAGATGGGCCTGAACTGGGTCTACCTGGCCTTCGCCGTGCGGCCCGAGCACGTCGGCCAGGCTGTGCGGGGCGTGCGCGGGCTGGGGCTGGTGGGGCTGAACGTGACCATCCCACACAAGGCTGCGGTCATCGAGCACCTCGACGAGATCGATGAGACCGCCTCGGCCCTGGGCGCCGTCAACACCATCGTGCGGTCCGAGGACGGGCGCCTGGTCGGCCACAACACCGACGGGCCCGGCTTCGTGCGCTCGCTGCGGGAGCGGGGCCATGAGCTGCAGGGCGCGGCCGTGACCATCATCGGGGCAGGCGGCTCCGCACGCTCGGTCGCCCATGCCTGCGCCCGGGAGGGGGCCTGTGGCCTCACCATCATCAACCGCACGCCCCAGCGCGCCGAGCAGCTTGCCCAGCTTGTGCGGGAGACCACCGGGCTGAGCGAGGTCGCATCCTGTCCCCTGGATCGCTCCGCTCGCCCGGCCGTGGAGAGCGCTGAGGTGGTGGTGGACTGCACCTCGGTGGGCATGTACCCGAATGCCGACGTGGAGCCGGTCGTGCCGGGCGGATGGCTGCATCCGGGCCAGGTAGTCGTGGACCTCACCTACAATCCGATCGACACCGTGATGCTCCAGGCGGCGCGGGCCGCCGGGGCCGCGGCCGTGGACGGGGCGGGCATGCTGGTGCACCAGGGCGCCATCTCCCTGCAGCACTGGAGCGGCCGAGAGCCGCCCGTGGAGACCATGCGGCGGGCGCTGCTGCGAGAGCTCGGCGCACTCTAAGATGAGTCAGGCGGACCACCGACGGAAGCAGTAGGAGGCGGCCGACGAATGCGATGGTCCCTGATGACCTACACGGTACACGCGGGCCAGCCGGGCGGGCTGGAGACGCTGGAGGAGATCGCCGACCTCGCCCGGGAGCTGCAGTTCCGGGCCCTGGAGCTGTCGGCCAGAGACCTGGCCGGCCGGGAGCCTGAGGAGATCGCTGAGCTGTGCGCCTCCCGCGGCCTCGCCATCTCGTGCATCAACGGTCCCGCGGATCTGGCGGCTGCCGATGACGCCGCCTTCGCCTCGGGCCTGGTGCAGGCCGGGGCGCTGATCGACGCGGCCGCGGAGATGCGGTGCCCGGTGGTGATGCTCATCCCGGGTCGGGCGGAGCATCCCGATGACAGGCCGCGGGCCGCCGCGCGCATCGCGGAGGGGCTGCGAGAGGCCGTGACCCACGCCTCGAGCCGTGACGTCACGGTCACCATTGAGGACTTCCCGAACCCGCTGGCGCCGTACGCGTCAGTTGAGGAGGTAAGGCACCTCCTCGACGAGGTGCCTGGCCTGAGGCTGACCTTCGACAACGGGAACTGGCTGGTGGGCGGGGATGATCCCGTCGACGCCGCGCGAGAGTTCGCCGACGAGATCGCGAACTGCCACGTCAAGGACTGGGAGCCGGACCCCCAGCAGGCCCGTATCCGGCTCCCGTCCGGCTCGTGGATTCGCGGCGGCCTTCACGGCGAGGGCATTCTCGACCACCGCGCGATCCTCTCGGCGCTCGTCGAGATCGGCTATAATGGTTACATGGCCTTCGAGTACGAGGGCCTGATGGACCACGTGAAGGCGACGCGCCGAGGGATGGAGCACCTCCGGACCGTGCTGTCCGAGATCCTGCCAGGACGTGCGGTCGGCAGGGACGGAGGATCGGGCACGTGATGCGTGTCCCGAACGGCCGTGCCGCATAAGGCAAGAGACGGGGAAGGAGGATGTGAGGTGCGAGAGCTTGCGGTCGCAATGGCTGTGGTGATCGGGCTGATGGCGTGCGGAGTCGCGCTGGGTCAGGAGGAGGAAGCCACACTCGACATCGTCAACGCGGGGAAGGCCATGCGCGAGGCTGCCGACCAGGGCGAATGGGCTGACGCCTACTCACGGGCCAGGCAGATCGTGCAGGCGACGGGCGACACGCTCAAGAACCGCTCCGCTGAGGAGCTGTACTGGATCGCGATGTCCCACATGTACCTGATGGCGCAGGTCTTCGAGATGGCCGAGCAGGCCGGCCTGCCCGCGGAGAGGGCCAAGTTCGCCACGGACGTGGTTGACTGGGTGAAGGGCGCGAAGACCGAGGAGGAGGTGCGCGTCATCTCGCACGGTGAGCAGGTGAACCTCGAGGACTACCTCGTCGAGGGACAGACCGTCATCTTCGACTTCACCAGCAAGTACTGCGGCCCGTGCGTGCGCCTGGGCCCGTACCTGGAGCAACTTGCCCAGGAGCGCGATGACATCGTGCTGGTAAAGGTGGACATCAACCGACCGGGGCAGCAGGGCATCGACTGGCAGTCGCCGGTGGCGCGGCAGTTCAACCTGCAGAGCATCCCGGCCTTCAAGGTGTACGGCCCCGAGGGCGACCTGGTGGCCGAGGGTGACAGGGCCCGGCAGATGGTCATGCAGTGGATCCAGCAGTTGCAGGGGTGAGCCGGACCTTCGGGGAAGACGCCGGCGGGCACGGCTGCCCGTCAACGACGATGAGCGCACCGGCCGCCGGCCGGTGCGCCTTCACCTCCGCCGGGAGGGGACCGCTATGCGGCTTGCGAGACCCGCGAGCGTCATCGTGATCGTCCTGTGCCTCATGAGCGTCAGCGCACTCGCTGAAGAGGCCTACCAGGTGCTGCAGTTCGAGGCCGAGGACATCTCGCGGCCCGAGAGCGCCTGGCAGGTAAACCGGGACAGCGAGGACCACTGGAACCTGTGGTCCACCGACCAGGACGCGGAGAAGAAGTGGTCGGAGGGGGTGGTGCTGCGCTCCCCGACGGTTGAGGCGGACCGTGATGCCCCCGAGGATGGCGCTCCTCCCCTGCACTCGGTGGTGACCGAACTGTCCCCCGGGCGATACAGCGTCTACATCGGCGGCGTGGGCAGGCCCATGGGCGTCTCCCTGGACGGGGAGACCTGGCAGAAGCAGACGGGCCATGAGCTGGGGGAGTTCGATATCGAGGATGGGCACTTCGAGCTGTGGGTGGATGACCGCTACGCCGCCGGGGCCGACAGCACCGGTCCGACCTACTATGACTACCTCCGCTTCACCCCCGTCGTCCCCGACGAGCACGGTGTGCGCAATGGCGCCTTTGAGGCCGTCATGGAGGGCGGCATCGCGGGCTGGGCGTGGTGGTGTCGCGAGAGCGGCGCCGGGACCTGCACGCTGACCGACGCGGTGGCGCATGGTGGGCGCCGATCGGCGCTGATCGAGCACGATGGCGAGCGCGACTTCGCACTCAGCAACCGCGGGCGCCTCGCGGTTCAGCCCGGCGATAAGCTCACCGTCTCGGCCTGGGTACGGGCGGAAAGCGCCGATAACCTCACGCTGGCGCTGGTGGGGATGAGGGGTGGCGAGGTGGTGCGGTGGTATGTGGCCCGCAATGCCATCGCCGGCCCCTGCGACTGGACGCTCCTGCAGGCGGCAGGACGGGTGACGCGCAACATCGACGAGGTCTACGTGCGCTTTACAGGGCGGGGCCGCGTGCGCGCCTGGGTGGATGATGTGACGCTGCAGGAGGGCTGGCCGCGCCGGGAGGCGGCGCGCAAGCCGCCCACCGATGGCTGGGCTGAGCGGCGAGTAGCGGAGGCGATGGGTCGCGGCTTGGTGGCGGTGCCCATCGAGGGCGGCCGCGTCTACCTGAGCTGGCGCCTGCTGCGCGACGACCCCGATGGCGTGGCCTTCGAGGTCTATCGGCGGGCGGGTGCCGAGGGGCTGCGTAAGCTCGGCGATGCGCCCATTACGGGGACCTGCGACTTCATCGATGAGAGCCCGGTGCCTGGCGTCGAGAACCGCTACGCCGTCAAGCCGGTGCGTGATGGCTGGGAGGGAGAGACGAGCCGTCCTGCCGGCGCGACACCCTCCCATGAGGCCCGGCCGTACATCTCCATCCCCCTGCAGGGCGACTATGAGTTCCAGAAGGCGGGGATCGCCGACCTCAACGGCGACGGCGCCTTTGACTTCGTCATCAAGCAGCCCAACGCTAACGTGGACCCCTACGAGGAGTACTGGTATCCCAGCCCGGATACCTACAAGCTCGAGGCCTACCTCTCCGACGGAACCTTTCTGTGGCGCAGGGACTTGGGCTGGGGCATCGAGCGCGGCATCTGGTACTCCCCCTACATCGTCCATGATCTCGACGGTGACGGGCGCGCGGAGGTGGCGGTCAAGACCGGTCCGGAGGGCGACCCGCGGGATGAGGACGGCCGCGTCATCACCGGCCCGGAGTACCTGTCGATCCTCGACGGCATGACCGGCGAGGAGCTGGATCGGGTGGACTGGCCCTCGCGCGAGGGCTTCGCCGGCTATAACGTGGCCTCCCGGAACCTCATCTGCGTCGCGTATCTGGACGGGAGGACCCCCTGCGTGGTGGTGGATCGCGGCACCTACGGCACGATGAAGGTCGTGGCCTACCAGTTCCATGACGGCAGGCTCGAGCAGCTCTGGAGCTGGCGGGACTCCGAGGAGGCGGGGATGTACGCCGGGCAGGGGGCGCACTCGATGCACGCCGCCGATGTGGACGGCGATGGTCGCGACGAGGTCTTCCTGGGCTCCGCGGTGCTCGATGACAACGGGGTCGGGCTGTGGTCGAGCGGCATGGGCCATCCCGACCATCACTACGTGGGCGAGATCGACCCCACGCGCCCCGGGCTGGAGGTCTACTACGGGATGGAGACCGCCGCCAGCGCCGACGGCTGCTGGTTGGCGGACGCCGAGACCGGACAGTGGCTGTGGGGTCTCGACGAGCCCACCAGGCACGTCCACGCCTCCGGCCTGTGCGCCGACATCGACCCCCGCTTCCCTGGCTGCGAGTGCTACTCCGGCGAGCGGGACTTCCCCGAGAAGCGCTGGCTGTGGTCGGCACGCGGCGAGCTCATCCAGATGGGCGACGTCGGCGGCCTCAGCCCACGCACCGCCTTCTGGGACGACGACCTGCAGCGCGAGCTCGTCCGCGGGAGCCGGATCGAAAGCTGGCAGGGCGAGACGCATACCGAGGGCATCGAGGGCCGGCTGGTCGGCGTTGCCGACATCCTCGGCGACTGGCGCGAGGAGCTGATCGTGACGCTGCCGGGCGAGCTGCGCATCTACACCACCACCATCCCCGCCCGCGACCGGCGCGTGTGCCTGATGCAGGACCATATCTACCGCATGGACGTCGCCATCCAGGCCATGGGCTACACGCAGATGCCGATGCTCAGCTACTGCCCGTCCGCGGGCGAGGCGAATCTGTCGATCGTCATCCCGAGCGGCAGGGCCCGGGTGGGGGAGAAGTCCATGGCGGAGCTGGTGGTGACCGCACCCGCTGAGCGGGGCCTGGAGGGGACCGTGCGGCTGCGGGCGGGGGAGGGCGTTGCGCTGGGCAGAAGCTCCATCGACGTGCGCGTCCCGCCCGGCGAGATCGGCCGCTATGCCTTCGGCGTCACCCTCCAGGACGCCGGGCGCCCGGCCTTCGCCCGCGAGGCGGTGCGCGTCAGCGCGACCTACGAGGGTGCGGGCGGCTTGATGGAGGCCGCGGCGGAGGTGGCATCCCTGGATGAGCCGCTCACGGGTCTGTCCCGCGTGCAGGCTGAGGAGATCGCCGACCAGGGCGGCGGGGCCGTGCAGATCCGCGACGACAAGGTCGCAGCCGACGGCCTGTGCTTCTCGCACTGGGATGACGCGGGGCACTGGGTCGAGTGGGCGCTGCCGGTCGCCGCCGACGGCCGCTACCTGCTGGCGGTGCGCTACTGCAGCCAGGAGAGTGTGCGCCGAAGTGTGAGCCTTGACGGCGAGGAGCTTGGGGAGTTCAGCTTCCCCTCCACCGGCGGCTTCAGCAGTGAGGCCAACGACTGGGCGCACGAGGTCCTGAAAAGCGATGACGGCCGTCCGCTGGTGTTCGATCTGCGCGCCGGCGAGCACCTGCTGCGCATGTCCAACGCCGACGGCAACGGCATGAACCTGGACTACGTGGCGCTCATCCCGGCGAGCTGAGGCCGCGGCTACTGCACCGGCCCCAGGTCCTCAACGTAGACGTCATCAAACCACGCGGTGTCGGGGGACTCCACGTTGTAGAGGTAGAGCGTTGCCCGCGTCAGGTCATCCGGCGTCTCGAACTCGTACTGCAGCGTCTGCCACTCGTTGGCGCGCTCGGTGTTCACGGG
>JBNGDZ010000149.1:1827-9512 GCA_049975765.1 Armatimonadota bacterium | reverse complement strand
CGGTCCTCCTCCATGGTGCCGCCATACGTGGGTCCATCGAACTTCATCGAGACCCACACGTGCCAGCGGTTATCCCCGCCGGCTTCGTACAGCCGGCTGCCGAGCTGGAGATTCGTGGCCCAACTCTGGTTCGAGAACCAGATGAGGCAGTCGGGGGTGACCTCGATGTCACCCATCTCGTAGAGGTAGTACTCGCCGGGGGCAATCTCGTCCGCCTCAAGCTCGCGGCGGAGAGAGTAGGTGCCTGACATTGTCCTGTGCCAGCTCAATAGCGAGTCCGGAGGAAGCTCGGGAAGCTCCTGGCGGTCCCTCGGCGCCTCGTCGCCGGCATAGAACCCGAAGTTGAAGGGCATGTCCGGCATGTGTACGGGTGCCGCGTAGCCGAAGGCCGCGTCCGCATCGGCTACGATCCTGGGACCTCCGTGGTGCCGGAGCGGAACGAGCTGGCGGACCCGCGACCGGTCGATGTCCCGGAGCTGAGGCGGCAGGGGCGCGTGCCTGCCGGCAGCCCGGATCCTCAGCACGAACTCCTCCAGGGCGTCCTCGCCAAGCGGCCGCACCTGGAACTCTTCGCGCAGCGCCGCATTGACGTCCCGGATTCTCTGCGCGTGCACCTGGTAGTGCTGGAAGTACTCCGGGTACCGCTCTGCGAGGTCCTGCCACTTCCAGAGCGTGGCGAAGTCCAGCTCCCGCCTCTCCTTGCGGACATTGAGTCGCTTCTCGGGAGTCTCGGCGGTCAGCTCCTCCATGCGATCGAAGTACGTCTGCCATCGATGGATGTTGTCCGCGGTGAGATAGGGGAACGTCTTCTCGTCGTAGGACTGTGACTTGTATCTCACTCCCGGTGGAAGCTCCATCCGCTTACGGCCCTCTTCCAGCTCGCTGATGTACGTGCGCATCAGCGGCCCGGCCGGACCGTAGTGATGGTCGGTGAACTGTGTGATCGCGGCCTGGGTGTCGCAGTCCACATCCTGCATCAACTTGAGGATCAGGTAGCTCTGCAGCTCGTAGAACCCGCTGCGCTCGTTGATGCCGTGGTGGTCGGTGAAGACGCCCTCAACACCCGCGTAGGCCATCAGTCGCATGTTGTTGATGATGCGCTCGATGTTGCCCACCGGCATCACGGCGCCGCTGCCCCAGGGATTGGGGTACATCCACGCCCAGAGATGGTGTGCGATATCGCTCCAGCCCCGGAGATCGGCGTACGTCTCCTGTATGTCCGCGTCACGGTGGTTCCACCAGTCGGCGAAGTAGTTGTCCTCGATGGGAGCGAACGCCACGATCAGATTATCGGGAAGCGTCTCGCCCTCGGGCAGCACAATCGGATGCTGGGTCTGGCTTCGGCGATAGGCCAGCGTCCTGACCATCACGTTCGGGTGCCGGAGCTTGAGCTGCCCGCACAGCTCGATGAGGTAGTCGAAGATGGGACCGCCAGGGCTGTGGTACTGCCGCTCGAGGGCCTGGCAGCCGGGGCAGTGGCAGAAGCTGCCAGGGGTATCGGCCGCGTCGATGGTCACGATCAGCCCCTGGTTGGCGGTTGGCTGGGCGTGCTCGATGTCCCTGAAGACGTTTCGCGTGAGCTCCTGACGCAGCGCCGGGTTGCTGAAGCACAGCTGCCTGTTCGGCACGCGCTGCCCGGCTTCGTTCATGCTGAAGAAGTCGGGGTTCGTCTCAAAGTAGTTCTTCCTGTCCTGCCACTCGAAACCGTCGGCATACCTGCTCTCCGGCGCCGGAGGGATGTAGGCGAACGACGTGTGCACGAACTTCGTCGTCGGCAGCCTGGACCGATACCGGCCGCCGTCGGTGCGGTCCCTGCGCGCATACCCCAGGTTGATGCCATGCTGGTAGTAGAAGTCGGTCCCGAAGTTCAGTTGGACCTCTCTGTAGCCGAACGTGAAGCCCCTTCTCCGGTTGAATGGCCTCAGCGTAAGCGTGGGTTGAGAGGGAAGCACCGGTTCCTCGTGCACCGAGTACCACCGCCAGCCCAAAGAGCTCTCGAGGAACTGCATCACGGCATACAGGTTGCCGTGGATGCCCTCGCCGTAGAGGAATATGTCGCCGTCGATGCTCCTGGCCACATGTTCCTCGTCCTCGAGATCGGCCAGGGGGTCCTCGCCGAGGACGCTGCGCGCCGGTGCGCTCATGCCGACAAAGATGCACTTCTGCCGGTCCCCGACCTCTCCCGGCTCAACCGCCGGGAAGGCAGCGCCGGTGATCTGCTGCAAGTACCGGGCCAACGTGTCAACGGCGTACCGGTCCACAGGGGTCGGGTTCTCCGGGGCCACGATCCGGTAGCTGGTGCTCCCGCCGTCCGCCAACTGCAGGTCCGCGGCCGAGGCCATGCCGGGCCCGTGCAGGCACAGTATCACAGCGAAGATTCCCACGGCGGCTGCTCTCTTCATTCCCGCTCCCCTTCTCTGCTGCGTGAGACCGGCGGTCACTCCGTCCCGGACTGCGGCCCGCCGAGGCCTCGTTCGGCCAGGTCGTTCCGGCAGTAGCGGTACTTCCGGTAGAGGTTGTGGTGGATGTCCAGCTCTCGGTAGTCCTCTTCGAGCGCGTCTGTCATCGCCACTACGCGCTCGTAGGAGGCCTCGGCCTGCGCCATCCTGTCCCGTGCGAGAAAGAGCCTGGCGCGAGCGTACTCGTGCCAGATCTCGAAGCTGCGCCTCGTCCAGGTGAACAGGTCCCTGTCGCGGGCGATGGCCTTGGCGGCTGGCCCGTTGGCTCCCTGCGTCATGGCACGATCCAGGGCGCTCTGCGCCTCGTCCATCAGCCTCATCGCTCGGAGCATCTTCGCCATGCGGCGGGCCGGCGGCCCGGTCCAGTTGTCGCCCAGGTACTCCGGGTGGTGCAGGCCGGTCATTGCGTCCTCCATGGCGAGGAAGTACCGCTTCATGTCACCGGCCGCCTCGCCGTAGCGCCGGCAGTACTCGTCGATGATGGCATCGGCGGTAAGGCTGGGATCCCACAGCATTCGCGCCAGCGTGTAGGCGTTGAGGTTGAAGGCCCAAGGCCACGCGTGCTGGCTAACGACGCCGCCGACGCCGATTCGGCGGAAATGCTTCAGGTCGCCGGCGATGATGTGGGGGAAGGGCATCACGCGGCCGTCCATCGCCGACTTGGCGCAGGCGTAGTAGTAGATGATCACGTCGCCCTCGCACAGCTCAACCCACCGCTGCAGGTTCTGGTCGAAGTACTCATTCACCTCATGGCAGTTCTCGTCGCCCCGCCCGTCGAGGGGCCGGCTGTAGCAGCGGTGGAACATCGCGAACTGCATATTCAGGTTGGGGTGAGGCATGATCTCGCGCGGGGCCGGGACGGTATTGACGTAGGCGATGGTGAACAGCTTCCTGTCGGGTGCCTGCCGGGCCATAGCCTCGGCCAGCGGATTCATCGCCTGCAGAAGCTGCTTGGTGCCGATGACCTGGTGCGGCTTGACCCAGTGCTGCAGCGATGGGTGCTCCTGCAGCCACAGCCAGTCCCGCTCCCGGACGCAGCCCGGACACTGGCAGTAGGTCACGCCGTCGCTGTACCAGGGCGCGAAGACGTCGGCGTCGGGGGAGGTATCCACCAGCTCCAGGAAGCGGTTGACCATCTTCCCGACGGCCCCCGGGGAGGATGAGCAGATCTGGACCGGCTGCCGCTGGCCGTCGGAGACATCGTAGTCTCTGCTGTAGTAGCGGTCGCCGAGCCGCTCGATCTGCTCGTCGCTGAGGATCAGCGAGTACCACTCGGAGTGCTCCTCGAAGTGCTCCTCCGGCGGCACCAGGGCGAGGGTGTAGTGCCCACCGAAGTCCCACATCATGTCCCATCGTGTCTTCTCGGCCACGAACTCCCGATAGCGCTCGGGCTCGATGCCGCCGCGCGAGAAGCCCATGCTGCTCTGCACGTAGTTCATGCCCATCTTCGACATCCAGTGCCACTGCGTCCCGACCGGGCTCCAGCCCTTCAGGCCACGATAGGCGAAGGCCGGGCGCTCGATGCGGTCGATCGTCGCAATGCGCAGCTCATCGAGCTGCGGGATGCGCTCATCGTCGAAGCAGTAGAAGCGCAGGCCCACGTAGTCCCTCAGGAACCAGTACACGGCATAGAGCAGGCTTCGGGGGCGAGCACCGATCAGGTAGAGATCATCCCCGGCGGTCCTGATGGCGAAGCCCTCATCTCCGAGCGCGCCGGGCGCGATCGCCGGCGTCCCTGGGGCATCGTCCACCAGCGTCAGGAGGATCCTGGCGCCGGGGGCGCCCGATGGCTCTGCCACGACGGGAAGCTCCGCGCCGGTTGCGGCGTGGATGTAGCGCTGCAGCTCCCGGGCTGCCAGCTCCTCGGTGACAGACGGGGCGGCGGCGGTCACGATGGCGTACTCGGTCCGGCCGCCCTGCGCAAGGACCAGTTCCGCGTGGGCTGCCGAGACCGCAACCGCCAGCAGCATGAGTGACAGAGTAATGTCTCTTGCCATTGCCTTTCGCTCCCTTCGTGGGTCGGGCTTCTACCCTCGCGGCCCCGAGTCGGCGACGCCGATGACGCCGGGGTCCTCGAAGAGCTGGACCTCGGTCAAGGCCCTCAGGCCCGGGCAGTCGGAGATCTCGATCTTCAGCCCGGTGATGGTGGCCGGGGCAGGCAGTTGGATGATGTCGAGGCCCTCCAGGCAGGCGTCCTCGTACTCCCTGATCGTCTCCCATCTGTCATCGATCAGCAGCGACACCCGTGCCGACTCCGGGCTGCCCGGCTTGAGGCCGACACCCACCCTGCAGATCTGCCG
The DNA here is from genome assembly GCA_049975765.1 of Armatimonadota bacterium. GTDB lineage: Bacteria > Armatimonadota > Zipacnadia > Zipacnadales > UBA5352 > JAYENL01. Next base: position 4,753 of record JBNGDZ010000149.1, on the reverse strand, counting down.
AGGTCGGTCGAGCGTCAGGATGAAGACCGCCTCGTCGTCGTCGGCCTCGTACACCCCGCTGCCATGCGCCGTGGAGCCATCGAACACACCCGCGGGGCCCACGGCGGGGAAAGCAGGGCTGGTGCCGGTCATGGTCGTCTCGACCGCTGTCTCACCCTCTGCGTAGAGCCGCGCCAGGTCGATACGCTCGCCGCGCTCGGGATAGTGTCGAATGTGGGTGGTGCCATCGGCGTCTTCGGCGCGAACGGTGTAGATGCGCCGCGTGGGGACCTGCAGCGTCTTCTCGAAGGCGTCCGCTCCATCAGCGATCGCCTCCGAGGTGAAGACTTCCTCACCGTGGTCGTCCACGACCGTGACCCGCCGCAGGCCCGGGAGCCTCACCTGCACGGTCAGCTCGGTCGCGCCGAGGCCCAGGAAGATGTCGTCGAAGCAGGCTGTCCCGGTCTGGTCGTAGTACATGACGTAGAGCGAGGAGACCTCGGCAGCCTCCCCCGGCAGGTCGAGCATGCTCTCAGCGTACTCCCAGTCGTGAGCGCTCTTGGTGAACTTCGGCCCGCCGAGGTACTGGCCGCAGGCGGTGGTCGTGAGGCCGTAGTGGCCGCCCTCGGGGTCGGCGCCGGTGCACGTCGACCAGGCGCTGCATAGCACTCGGGTGCCCTCCGCGAGCGGCCTTTGCAGGATGAGCCGCCCCACGTGGCGCTGGCGGATGCACTTGGAGACGGCCCTCTCGCCCACGAGCCTGTAGGCGTACCGCCCCCGGTGCGCCTGTTCGCCGGTCACGCCGTCGGCCTCCGTGGTGTCATGCTCCTCCCACCCCCGAACGGGGCCGCCGATCCCGTCGCCGGCGGGGAAGTGAAGCTCCTGCTCGAAGCCGGCGTTGCGAACGAGGTTCGGGACCGGCAGGGGCGGATCGGCCGTCACGAGGATCTCAGCGCGCTCGGTTGCACTCGCGCTTGCGGCGGAGAGAGGCTCCGCCAAGCCCTGTCGGCCGTCGCCGCCCCTCCGGGCGTCTGCCCCCTCGGGGCCGTCGGGCAGGTCGTACCGGTCGCGGAGGATGCCGGAGTAGATGTAGAAGCCGGCCGGCCGGTTGATGACTGTCTGCAGGCGCGTGTTGTCGGCCAGCCGCTGCGCCGCGCGCTCCAGCCGCAGCATCTCCTCATACAGCGCTTCGGCCCGCGAACGTTCGCCGGCCTCGAACAGGTCCACGGCTTCCCGGTACCTCGCGGCGATGCCATCGTAAAGCCGCCGCCACCTGAGCAGGATCTGCTGGTAGTGGACGAGGTCCGCCGTCGGCTCCTCCCCGACTCTGCGCTCCGCACGCTTCAGATGAGCCTCGCACGCGTCAAGCTCGCTCGCGTCCAGGTACTTGAAGTAGTCGAACATCGCTCCGGCGGCGGCGCCGTAGCGCCTGTCGCAGAACTCGCGCAGGGCCTCGTCCGTGTTCGTGTCCACGTTCCACAGCAGCTTGCCGAGCAGGTAATGATTGGTCAGGTAGGGGCGCCACCAGTTGTACAGGCCCTGGCTGATGAGCCCCTTCACGTCCTGCTCTGCCAGGTAGCGCAGAGAGCGCCTCATGTTGGTGGTCTTGGCATAAGGCCGGGCGTGCCACGCCCCTCGGCCGCAGTAGTACTCGTAGATGATGACCTCCGGGACCAGTTGCGTCCACTGCTCGACGTTGCTGCGGTAGTAGGCCCGAATGTCGTCGCAGTCGTAGTAGCGGGCCGACGCGGTGAGATCGCTGGCAGAGTGCTCGAAGAACGCCAGCATGGCGATCACGTTCGGCAGCGGCCTCTCCGTCTTGGGCACCTCGCCGGTCGCTACGTAGCCGAGGTAGAGGATGGGCGTGTCGGGGACCTGCTCGGCGGCCCGCCCGGCCACGGCGTTGACCGCGTGCATCAGCCGGTCGGACCCGAACTGCAGGCCATGCTTGACCTGCCACCGCTGATCCCCCCCGCACTGCTCGCACATGCACCACCCGTAGCCGTCCTCGGGACCGGGGCAGAAGATGTCCACCTCCCGGTGCCTGCGCATGAAGCTAAGGCAGCGGTCCGTGTAGACCTCCAGCGCCTCAGGGCTATGGGCGCAGAACTGCGTGGGCTCTCGCCTCATGCCGTCATCGCCGGGGCGAAGCGCGTAGTACTCCGGGTGCTCGGCGAAGTGCTCCTCGGGCGGGAGGAAGTAGTGGAAGCCGTGGTGGTAGCTGTAGGTCTTGATGCCTCGAATCTGCAGCTCGGTGCGGTAGTCGTGCCAGTATTCGGAGTCCTCGCAGCGGCTGTAGGCCACGCCGACGAAGTTCATTTTGCGCTTGGCCATCAGGTCGAGCATCCGCACATCGGCGCTGGTATAGCCGCGGTACTTGAATGAGGCCGTCTCCTCCCGGTCGATGGCAGGCAGGCGCATGGTCTGGCGGCGGGGGACGATATCCTCCGGACTGAAGACGCTCGGCCAGAACACGCCGAGATCGTCCTCCAGGAGGTCGTAGACCGCGTAGAGACAGCTTCGGGGGTTGGCGCCCGCCAGGATGAGGTCGTCGCCCCGGGCGCGCACGATGAAGGCGTCGTACTCACGCTGCCTCTGCGAGAAGCTGATCCTCCCGCCGCGCTCCCGGACCAGGGCGTTGGACGCGGGCGTCCCAATCACGATGGCCGGCTGCTCGGCAGCGGGCGCACTCGTGATCGGGAAGGTGGCACCGGAGATCCGATGCAGGTAGTGCTGCAACTGCTCCGCGGCGAAGCGCTCAGGGTCCGAGGCCTGGTGCGCGAGGGCGATGCAGTACCGTGTCTCGCCGCTCTGCCACAGCGCAGGTCGAGCCCATGCGGCGGCCGCCAGACCAAGCAAGAGGGCACATGTCCAGAGGCCTGTGCGAGTGATCCTCGTCAATCCCGACGCCTCCATGGTCGTCCGGTGCTGCCCGCCGATCCACCGG
>JBNGDZ010000149.1:0-1727 GCA_049975765.1 Armatimonadota bacterium | reverse complement strand
CTCTTACGCGGCCGCCTTCAGCAGCAGCGGCTGCACTCGCGGCAGTGAGGCCGACGAGGGCGCCGGGGCCGCGGGCAGCTTCGGGAAGCGGCTCAGCACGTCGTCGAGGCACTCGATCCGGGCCCTGATCAGCTCCGCGGCGCGCGCGTTCTGCGAGCCGAAGGCGTCCCCGAGCTGCCGGGCGATGAAGGCCTCATCCCACGACCTGAGGGTCTGCAGGGTCTCCGCGAAGTCCTCCCAGGTCAGGTGGCTGTGCACCTGCTTGAGATACTGGTAGAGCGGCCTGTTCTGCACCAGCGGATCGACGCCCGTCATTATGTCCAGCCGCCACTTCATCAGCTTCGTGAGCTGCTCCTGCCTCACGACCGGATCGGTGGACAGCGCGTTCTCACCGGGCAGGGCCCTTGCGAGAGCCATCGGGTTCTCGGCGAGCACATCCGCGAGGTTGCGGTCGAAGGGGAAGGCCCTGCCGTTCGGCCCTATCTTGTAGTTCAGGCCGTGGCCGTCATAATCACCGACGATGAGGCGAAGCACCATGTCGCGCGCCACCGCCCTGCGCATGATGATCCGCTGCGCCTCAGGCAGCGTTCCCAGGTCCGTCCCCTCGACGAAGCGGACGAACACTCCCTGGACCTCCGGCGTCGTCATCTTGATGCCGGTCACGGGTTGCCCCCCGACGATCTCGCCGCCCGCGTCGGCGGCGATGCGTGTGCAGATGGCCTGCGCGTCCGCGGGGGTAACGCCGGTCCAGTCCGGGGTGAACAGCCCGGCCTTACGTCCGTTCTGGACCACCCAGTAGGTCGCCGGACCCTCGGTGGTGGCGCGCACAAGCTGCAGGTCCTTCGCGTTCACGATGTCGGCCCAGTGGCCGGTGGGGCCCTGGGCCTGGGCGGCGGTCTCGCCGGCCGCCTTGTAGACCGCGAAGGAGCCCGGGCCGGTCCACTCCCTGGGCACCATGACGGGGGCCGCTGCGGGGGAGTCGATGCCCGGTATGGCGTTCGCCAGTCGCGCCCCGGCCAGCTCGCCCTGCAGCCCGGCCCAGCCGCCCATGCCCGGGTCGGGCAGCTTGATGACGCCCACCCGCTTTGTGCCCACCATCACGAAGAGGGGCTCCGAGCCGCCGACCGTGCTCTTCACCAGTTGGAGGTTGGGGTGCTGCATGATCTGCGCGAGCTCCGCCTCGGTGATCGGCTTCGCGACGCCCACGTTGGGGTCAGGTGCGCTCTGCATGCCGGCGAAGTAGTCCTGCGCGGCCTTGAGGTGACTCGCCGCCCGGAAGCGCTTGGCGATGATCCTGGCCGCATCGTCGCCGACCATCCCCAACTCATCGTAGACCCCGAAGGCCGCCTTGTAGAGCCTGGCCGCGCCCTCCGCGTCGCCCGAGAGATACAGGCGGTCGGCCATGGGCATCGAAGAGGGCGTGTGGAAGTCCAGGTCGGGATCGCTCCACTCCGGAGCCCTCCGGATCGCCGCCGACTGGCCGGGGGCCGAGGCGGCGTTCGCCAGGCTGTCCAACGCCTCTATCTGCCCGACCAGGGACGAGCGCCCGTCGGCGAGGCGTTCACCGAGGCGGTTGGCGATGAGGCTGAAGCGGTTGGCCTGGCTCGGCATGCCGTCCGCCGCGGCCTGCAGCGATTCGTAGAGCGCCGCCAGCTCGTTGTAGTGCTGCTCGACCAGAGGATGGGCCTCACCGGGCGCCGGCAGGCTCTGGCGATAGGAGTTGAGGC
>JBNGDZ010000148.1:0-9547 GCA_049975765.1 Armatimonadota bacterium | reverse complement strand
GTCCAGCACCGTCGGGGCCATGTCGGTCTGCGAGGTCAGGTGCTCGCGGCGCCCCGGCTCCAGTCCCGGGACGCGCATGATAAACGGGATGTTGATGGACCTCTCGTAGAGCACCATCTTCTGGTAGATGCCGTGTGAGCCGAGCATCTCCCCGTGGTCGGTGGAGGCGATGACGATGGTGTCATCCAGCCGACCGGCCTCCTCCAGCGCCCCCATCACCACGCCGTGGCAGTGATCGACGAAGGCCACGTAGCCGTAGTAGGCCGCGATGGCCGGCGCCCAGCGATCCCACTCCCAGCCGGCGGTGCCCAGCGCCCCCGGCGCCTCGCGCACTGCGCGAGGGGCGTCCGAGAGGTCCATACCCAGGCCCGGCGGCGGCTCGATGGCATCGGGATCGAACATACTCATGTAGGGCTCGGGCACCAGCAGGGGCGGATGCGGTCCAGCCAGCGAGCACCAGGCTGCGATGGGCTCGTCCTCCGGCGCGTCGAGGATGAACTGCGCGACGCGCTCGGCGCGCTGCATGTCCGGGTGCGCCCGCAGGGGCCCGTCCCATGTGGCCGGCACCGGCACCGAGATCTGCGCCGGCTCCTCGCCCTCATCGGTCACGGTGCGCACATCGGCGCGCTGCTCGTCGGCGTCCAGGCCCATGGCGACGAGCGCCTCGCCCTGCTCCTCGTAGGGGAAGCTGCCGCGCTGGAAGTGCGCGTACTCGCCGGTGCGGTCGTCCTCCTCCGGCCGCCGGATGTGCCAGATGCCGTCGTAGGCCACCCGGTAGCCCGCGTCGTGGAGCCGGTCGATGAGCAGCTCCGAGCCCTTCTCGATCTCCTGGTAGCCCGTGCCGAAGCTGATGGCCCCGTGGGCGTGCGGCCACCGCCCGTTCATCATTGACGGGCGGGTGGGGACGCACAGTGGGGTGGCGCAGTAGTAGCGGTCGAGGACGATGCCCTCATCGGCGAGGCGGTCGAGGGTGGGCGTGTGGACAGGCCCGCCGTAGAGGCTGATGGCGTTGCGTTGAAGCTGGTCACACAGCAGCACGACGAGGCTCTGGCGTTGCGGCAGATCCATCGTATCTCCTCCCGGTGCATCCCTGTGGTCAGCCCTGCGCCCCGCACGGTGGCGGCGGTCGTGTCAGCGCTCGGAGTGCGAATCCGCAGGGCCCGCGAAACGCGCGGGCCCAGAGCGCCCGCGCCCCACATTAGACGGTCGGGTCGCACGCGCGCCCGCTCCTCAGTTGGGTTGCGGCGGTCCCCATAGCAGGTTGGGCCGCGGGCGGCCCCGCCCGCAGCAGTCCGAGGACGCTCGGGGCATCAGCGCCTCAGTCCATCTGCTTGATGAAGTCCAACACCTCGCTTGCGTGCCCCTCGGGGCTGACCTTCGGCCAGATATTGGCGATCTTCCCCGACCGGTCGATCACGAAGGTCGAGCGCACGATGCCCATGCTGGTCTTCCCGAACATCTTCTTCTCCTGCCAGACGCCGTACTTCTTCGCCACCGTCCCGCCCGCATCCGATAGCAGCGGGAAGTTCAGCTTCTGCTTCTCCACGAACTTCTCGTGGGTCTCGATGTCATCCGTGCTCACGCCCAGGATCACCGCGCCGTTGCGGGTGAACTGGCCCTTGAGGTCCCGGAAGCCCACTGCCTCGGTCGTGCAGCCCTTCGTCATGTCCCGCGGGTAGAAGTACAACACCACGATCCGGTCGCCCTTGAAGTCCTTGAGGGCTATCCTGTCGCCCTCCAAGCCGATCTTCTCGACGTTCACCGCCGGGAGCGTGAACTGTGGTGCACGCTTCCCCTCGGCGATCTCCGCCATCGTCCTCACCTCTCACATGGCTGTAGCGGCGCGGCAGTGAAGGAGTTCGGCGCCCGCCTGCAAGGGCCTGCCTGCACGGGAGAGAAATGGACGGGGGCGTGCGGCGCTGGGCGCCGCAGGTATGGCGCTCGAGCGCGGCAGGATGGCGGTGCTGCCGGCTCTGGCGTTCGAGGACAGCGAGGGACCTGGCCTCCCGCGGCGAAGTAGCCAACGGCATCACGGAACACGCTCGCCCCCGGGGAGGGCCCGTTGTCGATGTGGAGCAGCCTGTGTGAGCGCATCCTGGCGGTCGAGGCGCCCGGCGGCACCGTCGATCACCTCTCCATTATCGCACCCTCTGTGGTCAGGCCGGGTGAGCCCTTCACTGTCCGCCTGGCGGCGCTGGATGAGAAGGCCTACCCCTCAGTTCAGTGTGAGGCCGTGGTGCGGCCTGTGAACGGTCCGGCCGATGGCCTCCACGAGGTGGTCTTTGAGCGCGGGCGCCCCGCCGTAGCGTCGATCGAGGACGTGTCCATCGCGGACGAGGGTTGGTACCGCCTCGCCTTCGAGATGGCCGCTGAGACCTGGCTGAGCAATCCGGTGCACTGCAGCGCCGCTGCGCCGCGCATCTTCTGGGGCGACCCGCACGTGCACACCGTGCTGAGCCGCTGCCACCCGACCTCGTGCCGGTCGCTGGACTTCTGCTTCGTGGGCGCCCGGTATATGTCTGGCCTGGATTGGGTCTGCGCGGCCGACCACGTCTCCAACGGCCGCTCGGGTAAGGGGAAGTGGGAGGCCCAGCGGCGCGCGGTGCGCGTCTTCGACGATCCGTCTCACTTCGCGGCCCTGCTGGGCTATGAGGCGTCGCTGAAGGGCGGCTGCGGCGGCGACAATAACGTCTACTGCCGCGGCGACCTCGAGGACTTCGTCGATCACTACGAGGAGGGCAACGCCCGCACGCTCGCCGAGGCCCTTCCCGGCGACTGCTTCCTCGTCCCGCACCACACCACGCGCACCGGTAAGCACGGGGAGCTGTCCGACGCCATCTACCCAGGCCCCGACCGCATGCCGGTGGTTGAGATCCACTCCAAGTGGGGCACCAGCGAGTACCGCGGCAACCCCAATGCGCTGCACGAGGTGCACGACGGCCCCAGCTACGTCCAGGACCTGCTGGCCCAGGGCTACCCGCTGGGATTCATCGCCGGCACGGACACCCACGCCACTATGCCCTCCAGCTACGGCGACGACACCCCGCACATCGATCGGATGCCGGGCCTCACCGCCATCCGCGCCGATGAGCTCTCGCGCGAGGCCGTCTGGGACGCCATGCTGGCCCGCGACTGCTGGGGCACCAGCGAGGAGCGCATCGTTCTCGAGGAGACCTTGGCCGGAGGGCGCATGGGTCGAGTGATCGAGTGGGACGACCCGCGCGCCCCGCGCCGCTTCCATGCTCACGTGGCGGGCAGGTCCGACGTCCTGCGCGTCGATCTGGTCCGCAGCGGGAACGACATCCACTCCGTGGCCGGCGACGGCTGGCGCGCGGAGTTGGAGTTCGCCGACGAGCAGTCCCTGGCCGACGTGGCGTTCGAGCCCCGCGGCTGGTTCGAGAGACCCTTCGTCTACTACTACCTGCGCGCCACCTGCGCGTCCGGCGCGCAGGCCTGGTCGAGCCCGGTCTGGATCACGCTATGACACACGCAGCAACGCGCAATGGGTGGAGGGGCCGTCCGAGGGTGACTGCCTGAGAGTCGCACGAAGCGGGCCCTGTCGTTCAAGAGGAGAGGTGGCGTCGATGCCCAAGGTCCTGTTCCTATGTACTGGCAACTCCTGTCGGAGCCAGATGGGGGAGGGCTTCCTGCGCGAGATGGGCGGGGGCAGGTTCGAGGTCCACTCCGCGGGAACTGAGGTCGCAGACGAGATCCATCCCCTGGCCGTGCGGGCGATGGCGGAGGTGGGCATCGACATCTCCGATCAGTTCCCGAAGTCGCTGGACCGCTACGATGACGACCACTTCGACCTGCTGATCACGGTCTGCGATCAGGCCAGGCAGGCCTGCCCCATGTTCCTGGGCGCGGATCAGCAGGTGCACTGGTCACTTCAGGACCCGGCCGAGGCCACGGGCACCGAAAAGGAGTGGATGGCGGTGTTCCGGGAGGTCCGCGACCAGATCCGGGGCCGGGTCGAGCACCTGATTGAGACCGGCGAGGCGCTCAACGACGAGGGCGAGCCGGCGCGGCTGTAGACCGCAATGCCGCGCACAGCAGGATGGCCGCGCAGCGGATGATCGCGGTCATCGGCCTCTGCGTCATCCACTGGCCCTTCATGCTCTTGCCCGTCACCAGGTCAGGGCGGCGAACTGCCCCGGCTCAAGCTCCAGCGCGATGGCGCCGTCGGCGCCCTGCGGCTGTGGCCCGAAGAGCGCCTGTGCGGCCTCGATGTCCTCAGCCGAGATCCTCACCGCGTGCGGCTGCTCGCGATCGTAGTTGATCATCCCGACGAGTCTGCCCCTCGCCCCGCGCCATTGCCAGGAGCGCACGGGCGTCCGCGAGTTCTCCGCCGAGACCTCGATCTCCTCGCCGTTGACGGTCACGGTGCGAATGTCGCGCAACTCCGCCTCGATGGTCGCCCCCGCGCCGCGCTCCGCGCCCAGGATGTAGGGCTCCAGCACGCGAATCTGCTCCATGCTCCGGCGCAGCGCGTTCATGATCTCCCCGTCCAGGGACTCGATCCCCACCCACAGGATGGCGCCACGGCCTCCCGACAGCGCCGTGGCGAGCATGTTCGCCTGCTGGTCCCACGGTGTCGGGAAGACGCCCCTGACCGCCAGGTCCGACCCGAGCATGAAGGGCATCACCGGCGCGCTGGTACCCTCGCAGGTGTCGCGCGCGATCCGCTCATACTGCACCGGGCCGAGGTAGAGCATCGGCGCGTGCAGGCTCACCTCTGGCTCGAAGCGGGCTATGTCCATGCCGCGGTTGGCGGTCCACTCCGTGCGCCCCGGCCCACAGATGCCCACCAGGATGTCTGGATCGATCTCGTGGATCACCGCGCAGTGGTTCTCGATGATGCGCTCGTTCTGCCAGGCGCGGAAGCGCCCCCAGGCGTGGTCGGGCAGCGCCTGAATCTCCTGCGGCGTCATCGCCAGCACCCGGGCGGCGTCCATCCCCGCGAACTGGGCGAACGCCCTGCGGCAGCGCTCGCAGAAGCACACATTGAAGACCGGCGGCTCGTAGTTGATGATGATCCAGTCGCGGTCGATCGCCAGCGGCGTCGCGTAGAAGTCCCGCAGCCAGGAGGCGTATGGCTCGAGCATCTCCACCTGCACCTGGGGGCAGACCTGCCCGCGCCGGGTGGCGTCCTCGCGGTCGAAGACCAGTTCCTGCCCCTCCTCGGCCGGCCCGCCGTAGCCGTACCACGCCCACGACCAGGTGAACCAGCCCTCCTCTCCCAGCTCCTCGTCGATGGGCAGAAGCTCCGGCTGATAGTAGCTCAGCGCCAGCCCCCCGCGGATGCCGGCGTAGTAGAGGTAGTCCAGCACCTCCCCCCGGCCCTGTGCAGTGGGCAGCCGCAGGGCGGAGGAGTGCTGGGCGTAGAGGTCGAAGCCCTCGATGGGCTGGATGTTCGGGCCCAGATTCTCGACGGCCCGCCCCGGCATGGAGTGCTCCGGCCCCTCCTCTCCGGCGCTCTCGATGCGCCAGTGCCAGGTGAACTGGTCCGGGCAGCCGGGCCCCGGCCGGGCGTAGATGAAGTGGTAGCGGCTCCAGCGTGGCCCGTCGGCGGGCAGCCCCGCAAGCAGCGTCTCCTGCGGGATGGGGAGGCGCCAGCGAAGGAACCTCGCGCCTTCGCGCTCTACCGCCTCGGGCTCGACCTCGACCGGCTCCGGCGGCGGCTGTCGCCCGCAGACCACGGGACCTCGGACGGTCACGCCCTCCGGCGCCTCGACGATCAGGTGCGGGTCAGCGATCTCGTCGGCCCGGCCGTAGAAGAAGATCGCGACGGGGTTGAGCCTGTCGCGAAGCAGACACACGGTGCGGTCCACCCGCCGCTGCGCGGGGTAGAATATGAGCTGCAGCGGCCAGCCGTCGTCCTCGGGCAACTGCAGCAGCGCCGACGCCTCCTCGTCCGCCTCCTCGCGCGGGATCCGCTCGATGACGATGTCGTCGAACCAGGCGTGGCCGGTGCACTCCCACAGCTTGCACTGTAGCTTCGCCCAGGAGGTGTCCGGGCGGGTGATGAAAGTCAGCTCCCGGTCATGCCAATCCCGGCTGCCCCGCATGTAGGGGGTCATGTGCCAGTGGTCCGGCGCCTCCACTCCATCCTCGTAGAGGATCACGTAGGCGCCCCTCGCGCCCTCCGAGATGTCCCCGAGCATCACGCGCAGCCGCAGGCGATAGGCAGTGTCCGGCTCGAGCTCGATGCGCTCGGTGCAGATCCAGCTTGCCCGCGCGGAGTCATCCTCCCGCACGTCGCAGCGGATGGAGCTGCCGTCCGGCGGCTCGGAGTGATCCCAGGCCCCCGAGCACTCGCCACGTACCTGGGCGAACTGCCAGCCGGCCGGCGCGTCGCCCTCTCCCTCGAAGTCAGCGTGGAAGATCGGTTGCCCACTGCATGACGCGGCGGTCAGCAGTGCGATTGCCAGCGCAGTCCACAGGCGGGTCATGGTGCATACCTCCCGGTGGGGTCTGCATCGCTCATTCCACGTCCGGCGGCCGGAGGCCTGCGATGAAGGAGGGCGCGGCGCGGCCGGGCAATAGTAGGCCGGTTCGGCTGCAGAGATATGGCTCCCCGGAGTGATTGCGATGACCCAGGCTTCGCGCGCGTTGTTTCTCGGCTTCGACGCGCTGATCCCCACCATGGTGGAGCGCTTCCGCGCCGAGGGCATCCTGCCCAACTTCGAGCGCCTGCTCGAGCGCGGCGTCTTCACCCGCATTCGGCCGGTGATTCCGGCCCAGACGCCCACGAACTGGACCACGCTGGCGACCGGCGCCACGCCGGGGACCCATGCCATCATCCAGTGGGGCTCGCGCATCCCCGGGGAGACACACGCCGTCTCGCACGGCGACGAGGGCTTCAACGCCGGCTTCTGCCAGGCGGAGTACCTGTGGGAGACCGCGGCCCGCGAGGGCGTGCGCAGCGTGGTCTTCAACTACGCGGGCTACCCACCCACCCGGCCGGAGGCGGTGACCCACATCGAGTGGCTGTTCAGGCCGGCCCGGTCCTACTTCGACATCGCGCCGCCCACAAACTACCACAACTGCCCGGAGCTGAACACCACTGACCCCATCGACCTCGCGCCCGCGCGGGGCTGGGAGAATCTGCCGGACTCGGGCGTGCCGCCCATGGCGGCAACGCTGGAGATCCATACCGCCACAGAGGGGATCGGGCCCACTTACCACGCTCTGCTGTTCGGCGACGAGGCCTACGACACGGTGCTGATCTCCCCCGATCGCGACGCCGGCTGCCCGGTAGCGACGCTCAGCCCAGGGCAGTGGAGCGGCTGGCTGTACGCGCAGTTCAGCACCGATGAGATGGGCGAGGTGGAGGGGGCCTTCCGCCTCAAGCTCCTGGAGCTCGCCCCCGACGGCTCCCGAGTGCAGATCTACCGCAGCGACGCCTTCCCCACCGACGGGCGCTTCTGCTCAAACCCCGACCTCGGTCGCGGGCTCATCGAAGAGCTCGGCCCGTACGTCCACGCGGGAATGAGCTGCGATCTGCACCGCAAGGGCTGGCTGGACTTCGCGACCGTCGATGAGATCATGGCCGATGAGGCCGAGTGGTGGCCGCGGGCCGTGCAGATGGCCATGCAGCAGACCGAGGCACGCCTGCTCTACCTGCACTGGCACATCCTCGACGCCATGGGCCACCAGTTCGTGCAGCAGGTCGATCCCACCGGCACGGGCTACGATCCCGACCGCGCCGACGAGGGCTGGGAGACCATCAGGGGCTACTACCGCGCCGCCGACCGGCTGTTGGGCCGCTTCCTGGACCTCTTCGATGACGGAGAGACGGTCTTCTGCGTCGCCTCCGACCACGGCATGCCGGCCAACATGAAGGCCGTCTCTCTGGTCAATCTCTTCCTGGAGGAGGGCTGGCTGGAGACTACCGAGGACGGCACCGGCATCGACTGGGCGCGCAGCAAACTGGTCTTCCGCCAGAACCACCTGTGGATCAATCTCCAGGGCCGCGACGAGGGCGGCGTCGTCCCACCGGAGGAGTACCACGATCTGCGGCGGCGGGTCATCACCAGGATGCGCGCGGTCACGGACCCGGAGACCGGCGAGCACGTGCTGCCGATCGTCCTGCCACGGGAGCATGCGTCGATGGTGGGCCTATGGGGCGAGTACATCGGGGACGTCTGCTTCGTCTACGCGGGCGGCTACACCTGGTCGGGCCCGGAGGTGCTGCGGATGGGCGAGGAGCGCGTGGTCTTCCCACGCCGCGGCGGCAATCACGGCCCCATGATCCCCACCTACGAGACCGAGACCACGTCCGTCATGGGCGCCATGGTCCTGGGCGGCGCGGGCATCCGCCCACAGGAGCCGGCCCCCCGCGAGGAGCAGTTCCGCATCTGCACCACCGACGTGGCGCCGACCCTCGCCCATCTGCTGGGTCTGGGTGTGCCGGCCCAGAACGAGGGCCGGGTGCTCCACGAGTTCCTGGAGGGCCACTGCGCGCTGCCCCCCGAGCGCACCATCACGCCCACTGCCCGGCGGATCGTCGAGCGCCCCACGGTCAAGCCCAGAGGCATCCAGCTTCAGGGCGACGTCACAGACGAGGACTGACCGTCATGCCGACGCTGCACATCCTGGGGGCCGGAACCCCCTCGCCGACGCCACAGCGGTGGGGCACTGCCTTCGCGCTGGAGGTCGGCGAGGACGTGGTCATGATCGACTGTGGGCCGGCCGCCACGCTCAAGCTCGTCCAGGCCGGATTCCGGACCACGGACGTTGAGTGGCTGTTCCTCACACACCACCACTCGGACCACAACGTTGATCTGCCCGCGCTGCTGCTGACGCGCTGGGACCACTGCACTGGAGGCGAGCCACCGCTGCGGATCGTCGGCCCGCCACCGACCATGGAGATGGCGGAGAGCCTCTTCGGCCCTGAGGGCGCCTTCGCCGATGATCTCCGGGCGCGCAGCGAGCACCCCGCCAGCCACCGCTGCCACACCGACCGGGGCGGCTCGCTCCCCAGGCCGGAGCCGGAGCCTGAGGCATACCAGGCCTGGCCGGGCCTCACCGTGCAGGCTCTGAGCTGGACGGCCACCTGCGCGGAGGTCGAGCACGTGGACCCGTGGCTGACCTCGCTGGCCTGGCGATTCGACCGGGAGGCAGGCAGCATATGCTTCACCGGCGACACGTCCTCCCAGGCGGCGGTCGTGGCGCTTGCCACAGGGGTGGACACGCTGGTCGCGAACGTGCCGCTGCGCCAGGAGCGCCTGCACCCGGACCTGGGCACCTGCATCTACGGCACCATCGACGCCGCCAGGGTGGCCCGCGGCGCCGGCGCAGGCCGCCTGGTGCTCGCCCACCTCACGCAGTCGCTGGTCGATGAGCGCGACGAGGCCCTCGCGGAGATGGCGGAGGTCTACGACGGAGAGGTCATCCTCGGCGAGGAGCTGATGCGCATCGAGGTCTGACGGCGGTCCCTCGCGGGTGCGTCCTGAGATCATCGGTTGAGGGCGGGGCGCCCTCGACCGCGCGTTCGTGTGCCGGGCATGTTCGACATCCAGGAGGTGCAAGTCCTCTACCCAGC
>JBNGDZ010000147.1:2717-9602 GCA_049975765.1 Armatimonadota bacterium | reverse complement strand
CCCCTAGAGTGAGCGCTGCGCCGGTCCCGGGCTAGCTAGCAGCCGGCACCTCCTCGGGGTGAGGAGCCTTGGCGGTGCCGGCCTCCCCCCGTGACGCCTCCCCCCGCTCCGCGGGAATGTGGAGCCTGAACGTCGAGCCCCGGCCCGGCTCGCTGTCCACTGCAATCTCCCCCCCGTGCAGCTCGACGATGCGCCGGACCACGTACAGCCCCAGGCCGGCGCCGCGCTCGTCCTTCTCTCGCTCACCGTCGTCCTCAAGCTGAGCGAACTTCTCGAATATCATCCCGATCTTGTCAGGCGGGATGCCCTTGCCGGTGTCGGACACGGCGATCTCCACGTGCTCGTTGACGCGCCGCGCGTCGATGGCCACCGTCCCGCCGGGCTCGGTATACTTGATGGCGTTCTCGCACAGGCGGTGAACCGCGCTCTCGAGCCGTTCCGGGTCCACGGGGATGGAGGACAGGTCTCCCTCCACGGCACCCTCGATGCTGAGCTTCTTCTGTTCGGCCTTGAGCTTCATGACCCGGCGGACCTTGGCCACGAGGGCGCCCACATCGGTGGGAGCAAGCTGCAGGGAAGCATCCGGGGCCTCCAGGGCCGAGATGTTAAGCAGCTCACCAGCGATCCACATCAGACGCTGGGTCTCGCAGTCCACCACCTCCGCGATGTGGCCGAACTTCTCGTGACTGAGCCGATCGGCCAGCACGCCCAACATCGTTGCCGTCACCCGGAGGGTGGTCAGCGGAGACTGAATCTCGTGGGAGAGCATCGAGAGGCCCTTCTCCTTGACCCGCATGACGGTCTTCACACTGGTGATATCCTCGCAGATGATGACATAGCCGACGTTCTCGCCGATAGGCCCGAAGCACCGGGTGGTGG
Organism: Armatimonadota bacterium; assembly: GCA_049975765.1. GTDB lineage: Bacteria > Armatimonadota > Zipacnadia > Zipacnadales > UBA5352 > JAYENL01. Next base: position 8,723 of record JBNGDZ010000147.1, on the reverse strand, counting down.
TAACCCGAAGGTCCAGGGTCTCGGGGCCGTGCACTGTCACCTCCCGAACGTGGTTGGCGGGACCATTGACCGCGCGGGCGACGTCCTGGAGGATGGGGGCGATGCCGCTGAGCGCCTCGTTCTCAACGACGCGGGCGGCCTCCTGGCCGACGATGGCGTTGGGCGGCACCCCGGTCAGCCGCTCAATCTGCCGGTTGGCGACCACTACCCTGCCGCCGTTGTCGAGCAGCAGAACCCCCTCGGACATGTTGCGAATGACCAGCTCGCTGGTGCGCCTCTCGCGTTCGAGCACCAGACACACGCCGTGGGCCACCCAGGCGAGGGCGGCGACGGTGACGAGGATCCCGGCGAGCTGCCACGAGTTCATCATGTCGAAACTGCCAACGCCCGCCATTCCGACGTAGGCGACCACGACCAGTGCCGTCACCAGCATCACAGCCACCCTCAGCCGGCTGAAGAGGGCCACCGCAAAGAGTATCGGCATCAGCAGCAGGGCGGAGAAAGGCGAGGCCAGGCCGCCTGTACCCACCGTAACGAGGGCCAGCCAGGCGAAGTCGCCAATAACCACAACCACGGCCCCCTGACCGAGGGAGCCGAGGCGCCGCAGCAGCAGCCAGTCGGCCTCATACCGGGTCCACATGCTGAGGAACGCACCCACGATCAGGCCCGTGAACAGGGCCAGGCGATTGGTGACGAGCTGCGGCGCCGCCAGTCCCGCTGCCAACAGCAGAACCAGCAGCATGATGCGGACATTGTCCTCAGCGCGGATGATGGAAAACTCGTAGGGGCGCGAACTCTCGTAGTCAGCCTGGTCGTCGGCCCAGACCCAGTCATCCGCCCGTCGCTCAGTGGAGCCCTTCACGGCGCTCACCTCTGTGCGAGCAGCAGCTAGTGCGAGCAATTCGCTGTGAACGCCCGAGCCGGCGGGCAGTGGCGCTGTCATGTGACAGCACACCAGGATCATATCACATTTGAGCCACATGTTGCGTGTGGATTGCGTTGGTATTGAGGCAGAAAGGAGGGCGTATCTATGGAGAAATGCCGAGAACTGCGGCGATAGCTCCGACGGCCGGTTGCGCTACTGCTCCGGGGCTATGGTATAGCCGTGGCGGAAGACAGTCCTGATATACTTCGGGTCCGACGGGTCGTCCTCGATCTTCTCGCGGAGGTTCTTGACGTGCCAGCGCACGAGGCCGGCATCACCGGTGCCGGGGCTGTAACCCCACACCTGCTGAAGAAGCTGCTCGGCACTGAAGACCTCGCCGGCGTGCGACATGAGATGGTCGAGGAGGTCAAACTCCACCGGCGTAAGGGACACGGCGCGGTCGTCCACGATTGCGCGACGCGTGTTGCGCTCGAGTACCAGTGCGCCGACTTCGATCCGAGAGCGGTCGCCTGTCGGCTCCGACCTGCTCCCCACTCGACGCAGGATGGCGCGGACCCGCGCCGCCAGCTCGTCAGTCGAGAACGGCTTGGGCAGGTAGTCGTCCCCGCCCGCCTCCAGCCCCTCAACGCGCTGGTCCACCGTGCTCAGCCCGGTAAGGAACAGCACCGGAACGCCGCCGAGATTCTCGTCCGCCCGCAGCCGCCGGCAGACCTCCAGACCGTCCAGACCGGGCATCTTGATGTCGAGGACGACCAGGTCCGGGCTGTGTCGCCGCGCCATGCCGATGCCATCCAGGCCATTACGAGCAGTCAGCACCTCGTGCCCGTCCTCGCGCAGGCGGCGCTGACAGGCGGCGAGGACCGTCTCCTCGTCATCAATAACCAGGATCCTAGCCACCACTGCATCGCTCCTGTCAGTTCTTGCCCGTCAGCGTCGGACAGGCCGCCCTATCCGCCGCGGCTCTTGACCGCCGCCCGGACGATGCTCAGCAACTGCTTGGGATCGAAGGGCTTCTTCAGGTAGTTGAAGTCGCTCTCGTCCAGGCCGTACCTCTTTGCAGTCTCGTCGGTGTGCCCCGACATGTAGAGCACCTCGGCTTCGGGGCAGACCTCACGAGCCTGCATTACGAACTCCGGCCCGCTGATCTCGGGCATGGACACGTCCGCGATGATCATGCCGATCTCGTGGGCGTGCTCGCGACAGACGCGCATCGCCGACTCGCCGCCGTTAGCCTCGAGAACCCTGTAGCCGCTTGCTGCAAGCAGGTCCACCAGCGCTGATCGCACCATATCTTCATCGTCGACAACGAGCACAGCATTACCCCTCCCCGCTGGCGAGTCCTGGGCTCCCGGGCCGCTCATCCGCATTCACTCCTGCTCAGTAACCAGACAATACTGTTCGGAGGCGAGCCGCCAGATTCCTCCGAGATAGGGCAACGGCGTCGTGCTGGGCAGCGGCGCCAAGCCCGGACCAGGCCAACTCCGCCCCGTTTCCTTCGCCGAGAGCCACGCGTGCACCTTTCGGGGGGCAGCGAAGGCCACCGTATCCGCTTCACGAAGGAGGACTGCCACCCAAGTGCGGTCAACCTATGTAGAGCACATTTGCCGCGACGCGCGGCTGACGGCAAGCGCTCCGGGAGGCCACCATGAACTCACTCAACGTCCTGGCGTTCATCACCGACGGGCACAGGAAGGACACCCTCGGATGCTACGGCAATGACCTGCTCGAGACGCCGCACATCGACGCCTTCGCGGACCAGGGGGTCCGCTTCGAGAGGGCCTTCGGCACGCACTCGGTATGCATGCCCAACCGCGCGTCGCTCTACACCGGTCGCTACCCGCACATCCATGGAGTCTGGGCCAACGGCGTACGTCTGCGGCAGAGCGAGGTGACCATGCCGCGGGTGCTGCGCGATGCCGGCTACGCCACCTGCGCCGCGGGGAAGATCCACTTCGAGCCCCAGCAGCAGTACGGCGGCACTGTGCCCGTGATCCAGGGGCCGTACTACGGCTTCGGCGAGGTGCACCTCAGCGAGAACCGGCTGGGCGAGGAGTACCTGCGCTTCATCGACCAGAATCACCCGGAGCTGTCGGAGCGGGCGCGCATGCGCCGCGACATGCCAGCCGAGGCCCACGAGTTGCAGTGGATCACAGACCAGGCCATCGACTTCATCCACCGCCGGGCCCGGAGCGGCGCACCCTTCTACTGCCACTGCTCCTACCACGAGCTGTCGCCCCCTTGCACGCCCCCAGCGGGCTGGACGGGGCACTACGACCCTGCGGACGTGCCGGTTCCGGAGCTGCGTGCGGATGATCTGGCGAGCAAGCCCCCCTTCTACCGCGAGTGCTATGAGGGCTACGTCGCCAACGGTCGCCAGCCCGACGAGCCCACGCTGCGGCGGCACATCGCCAGCTACTACGACCAGATGCGCTTCATCGACCACCAGTTCGGGCGACTGCTGGAGGCACTGGAGGGGGCGGGCGTGGCGGAAGAGACCCTGGTGCTGTTCGTGGCGGACCACGGGCTGTCACTGAATGACCACTTCCAGTGGCGGCATGGGCCGTTCCTGTTCGACCAGGTCACGAACGTGCCGATGATCTGGCGCATTCCGGGCGGCGCGTCCGGCGCGGTGACCGAGGAGCTGGTGGAGGGCGTGGACGTGATGCCAACTATCCTTGAGCTGTGCGGCGTGGACTGCCCACCCGGCGTACAGGGGCAGTCCATCTCCCCCATCCTGCGCGGCGAGGAGGGCGCGCGCGGACGAGACTCCGTGCTGCTGCAGGAGCGGCAGGCCCCGGACCTTGCCGCTCGGGGCCTCGAGCCCGAGCGCATCGAGCAGTGGGCTGTGCGCACGGACGACTGGAAGCTCATCCACTACCCGGGCGAGGAGTTCGGGGAGCTGTACGACCTGCAGAGCGACCCCGGTGAGTTCGACAACCTCTGGGAAGACCCTGGCTACGCCGCAGAGCGCGCGGAGATGGAGCGGCTGCTGCTTGATCGCGTGACGCAGTCGCGCGACCCGCTGCCGGTGCGGCGGTACGACTGGTAGACCGATAAGGTCGGCCGCGCACCCGCGACCGAGGCGGTCTGCTGCATGGGAGTGCGCGTAGGGCACGCGGAGGGGCGCCTGCGGGGAGCACACCGGTGACGGAGGCAGGACACGATGCCCGGAGGCCGGAATCCATACCCGATGCAGCAGTGCCATCCGAGATGACCGACCGGAGGGACGATCGAGATGGAGTACCGACAACTGGGCCGCAGCGGGATGCGCGTCTCCAAGCTGTGCCTGGGGACGATGAGCTACGCCGCGCGGACGGACGAGGACGAGGCACACCGGATCATGAGCGAGGCGGCGGATGCGGGCGTGAACTTCTTCGACACCGCCGACGTGTATCGGCGGGGCGAGTCCGAGGCCTTCATCGGCCGCTGGCTCGCAGACACCGGCCGGCGGGAGGAGATCGTGCTCGCCACCAAGGCCGTGTGGAAGATGGGCGACGAGCCCAACGATTGGGGCGCCAGCCGACGGCACCTCACGCGCGCCGTGGAGGCGAGTCTCCAGCGCCTGCAGACGGACTACATCGACCTTTACTACCTGCACGTGGTGGACCCCACCACGCCGGTCAACGAGATCCTGGAGACGCTCGAGGACCTGCAGCAGCAGGGCAAGATCCTCTACGTCGGGACCTCCAAGTGGCCCAGCTCCCTGATCTGCGAGATGCGCCTCCGGGCGCAGTTCATGGGCCAGCCCCAGGTCGTGGCGGAGCAGTCGCCGTACAACCTGCTGGACCGGCGGCTGGAGAACGAGACGGCGTGGATGTGCCTGAGGCACGGCATCGGCCTGTGCACCTTCGGCCCGCTGTGCCAGGGGATCCTCTCGGGCAAGTACCGCCGGGGCGAGGAGCCGCCCGAGGACGCCCGGCTCAGGCGGGCCGGCCCCGACCACTATCTGCTCACCGAGGGCGCCTACGATCGCGTGGAGCAGTTGCGCCCGCTGGCGGAGGGCCGAGGCTGTACGCTCGCGGAGCTGTCCATCGCGTGGGTCATGCAGCAGCCCTTCATCACCTCGGCGATCGTGGGCTGCCGGACGGTGGAGCACCTGCGCTCGGCGGTGCGGGCAACTGAGGCGGAGCTGAGCGATGAGGAGTTGCAGCGCATCGACGAGATCTGCCCGCCCGGCAGTGCGGTGAGCGACTACTACGACCGGGTGGTGTGGGCGCACGCGCGCGCGGCGGCCAACGAGGGCAACTGGCGGGCGCACGAGCTGGTGGACAGCTCCCGGCCGCCCGGGACCGAGCGCAGGAGCCTGGACTGAGAGGCGGTCGGCGCGCCGGGACGCCCGCTGCGCCAAGGACGCAGTGCCTCCGACGGGCACCCGGCCCGTGGGCCGGAAGTGCGGCCAGTGGCATGAGGAGGTGCGAGAGATGGCGACAGACGCTCCGCGCATCGAGGACTACGGCTTTGGGCATATCGTGATCGACGGGGAGCGCTACAGCGACGACGTCATCATCTACCCCGAGCGCGTGGATGATAGCTGGTGGCGCGACCAGGGGCATCTGCTGCAGATGGTGGACCTGGAGGAGGTTCTGGAGGCCAAGCCGGATGTGCTGGTGGTGGGTACCGGCGCCTACGGTCGGATGAAGCTGGCCGACGGCGTGGAGGAGGCGCTGGCGGAGCGCGGCATCGAGGTGGTGGCGGCCCAGACGGAGGAGGCTTGCGAGCGCTACAACTCGCTGGCGCCAGATCGGCGCACCGTCGCGGCGCTGCACCTGACCTGCTGAGCGTCGACCGAGCCTGCTGGCAGACCGTGGTCGTGTCACGCTGAACGGAGGTGCGACGCGATGTCGCGGGCGATGAGCCGGCGCGACTTCATCGAGATCAGCCTGAAGGGGGCCGCGGGCGCAATGCTTCTTGGAGCACAGACCCTGGAGGCCGGGGCACAGCCGGCACCGGACGGAGCGCCGAACGTGCTGTTTATCCCGGTCGATGACTTGCGGCCGCAGCTTGCGTGCTTCGGCCACGAGCAGATGATCTCGCCGAACATCGACCGCCTGGCGGCCGAGGGCACGGCCTTTCTGCGCACACACTGCCAGCAGGCCGTCTGCGCGCCGTCGCGCGCAAGC
>JBNGDZ010000147.1:0-2707 GCA_049975765.1 Armatimonadota bacterium | reverse complement strand
AGCCTGCTCAGCGGCCTGAGGCCGGACTCCACGCGGGTGTGGGACCTGCAGACACCGCTGCACGAGACCCGGCCGGAGGTGCTGACGCTGCCCCGGCACTTCCGGGCCAACGGCTACAGTGCGGTCTCGCTGGGCAAGGTCTACCACCATCGGGTCGCCGATGACCCCGAGGGGTGGAGCGAGGAGCCCTGGGGCGCACCGCACGCCTTCCCCGGCCATGCCTCGGAGAAGCTGCGGGAGAGGAAGCAGAAGACCATGCGCGAGGCGCGCGAGAGGGGTGAGCGATGGCGCTGGCGGGGGCCTGCGACTGAGGCCATGGACCTGCCCGATAGCGCCTATGGCGATGGGATGCTCACCGAGCGGGCCCTTGAGGAGATGCGGCGGCTGGCGAGCGCTCCCGAGCCGTTCCTGCTGGCTGTGGGCTACGTCCGGCCCCACCTGGCCTTCGCCTGCCCCAAGAGGTACTGGGACATGTACCCGCCGGAGAGCATCGACCTGGCGGACAACCCCTTCCGGCCGGAGGACTGCCCGGACATCGCCCTGCACAACTGGGGCGAGCTGCGAGCCTACTCCGACATCCCGGCGGAGGGCGACCTCTCGGAGGAGAAGGCCCGAGAACTGATCCGCGGCTACTACGCCTGCACCACCTTCATCGACACCCAGGTGGGGATGCTGCTGGATGAGCTGGAGCGGCTGGGGCTGCGCGAGAACACGGTAGTCTGCCTGTGGGGCGACCACGGCTGGCAGCTTGGGGAGCACGGGCTGTGGTGCAAGCACTCCAACTTCGAGACCTCCACGCACTCCCCGCTGGTGATCAGCGCGCCCCGCCAGAGGGCCGCAGGGCAACCGACGACGGCCCTCTGCGAGTTTGTGGATATCTACCCCACGCTCTGCGAGCAGTGCGGGCTGGAGCTGCCGGATCACCTGGAGGGCGTGAGCCTGGCGCCGCTGATGGATGATCCACAGCGGGAGTGGAAGTCCGCGGCCTTCAGCCAGTATCCGCGCGGCAGGGTCATGGGCTACTCCATGCGCACCGACCGCTACCGCTACACCCAGTGGCAGGGCGAGGATGAGGTGGTGGCGCGGGAGCTGTATGACCACCAGCAGGACCCCGGCGAGAACGTCAACCTGGCCGGCCGGCCGGAAAGCGCGGGGGTCGTGCGGGAGCTCTCGGCCATGCTGGAGGCGGGGTGGGAGTCAGCGCTGCCGCCGGCGTGAGCGTGGTGGTCCGGCCTCGCGCCTGTGGCGCTCGTGCGGCCCCTCCAACGACCACGAAACGCGGCCAGGGCGGGGGCCTCCCCCACGCAAGGCCCCGCGGGCGACCGTGGCGGGCTCAGGAACGTCCGTCGCTCAGCCAACGGCGGCCACGGCGGCCTCGATCTCGTGCCAGAGGTTGAAGTAATAGACGTTGGCGAACTCGTGGAAGCAGGCGCCGGCGGACGTGGGATTAGTCAGCATCTCGCGGAGCCCACTCCGGAAGTGACTCCGGCTCTGCTCATACTCACTGCTATGGATGCCGGTGAACGTGGTCATCTTCAGATCACCGTCGGCCAGCAGCCGCCAGTGATTCATGTCGAGGCCCGCGCCGGCGAGAATGCACAACTCCTCGACCACGCGCTCTCGCGCGATGTCGTCGGCGGGGATGTACATCCAGTTGGCCTGGATGGGGTCCGCGGCGCGGGTCGTGGTGTTCATCGCCAGCGGCACGCCGGCCGCCCTCGTCACCTCATGGACCTCGGCCAGCCAGCTCCTGAAGAACTCGCCCTTAAGCTCCACGAAGCGAAGCGCCTCCACGCTGTCGTAGGGCACCTCGCGCGGATCGACGCCGTAGCGCCGCTTGTACTCGGCCACCACCGGCTCGTTGTAGCCGTAGCCGCGGGCGCCGGAGTCCTCGGTGGGATCGCTATGCTCGCCGCGATGCGGCCACTGGGAGTGGGAGCGCATCGACAGGTAGACGCCATCGATGTCGTAGTCCGCGACCAGCTCCCGCATCTGGTTCAGCCGGTACTCGCGCACCTCGGGGTAGGCGTAGCAGGGCACGCCCTCGATGTGATCCTCGCCATCGCGGCTGACCCACGTGTACTCCGGGTGGCTCTGGAAGAACTCCTCGGGCGGCGCATAGGGGCCGCTGTCGAAGACCGTCACCCAGGCCCAGCACTCCATCCCGTGACGATGGCAGGCCTCAACGCACTCGGCGAGCGGATCGATGTCCTCCATTACCAGCGCCATGCGGGGGATGTGCGATGGGATGTTACCGACGCCGGTGTCCAGGATAATGCGGTCCTCGTAGGCCGCGAAGGCCGTGCGGTCGGCGGTGTACATCACGTCCGAGTGGTAGGCCACCACGCCGCAGATCGACACCCGGAAGAGGATGCGATCCACACCGTAGTGCGCCGCCACGGCCATCAGGCGGTCCATCTCGCCCGCGTTGTCCTTCAGGTCCCAGCAGTCGGTGCCAATGCAGACGTCGAAGAAGTCAAGGTTCAGCGTGAGCTCTTTGCCCTCGATAGCCATCGCCCCGCTTCCAATGACGAGAGTGAGGACGATCACTGTCAGACAGCGCATGCGCATCACTCCTCCACCGGCCGCACCGTGAGCTCGTCAAAGGCTGCTCGGGCCTGGCTGCGTCCCGACCAGCTTCCCAGCCACAGCGTCCCGGGCCGCTCCGGGAACTGCGTTCCCTCCGCGGCCGCGACCTCCTCACCGT
>JBNGDZ010000146.1:0-9632 GCA_049975765.1 Armatimonadota bacterium | reverse complement strand
GCGCACGCGAGGCTGGCTGGGCGTCCTGGCGGATGTGCTCGCCGAGGACGCCGACCTGGGGATCGTGGGTCCGAAGCTGGTCTTTCCCTTCGAGCCCTACAACATCCAGCACGCGGGCGCGGCCATCTCTCCGGGCGGCCGCGTGAAGTACCTGGGCCGGGGGCAGCCCATCGACTCCCCGGAGCACAACCGGCGCCGCGAGGTGCAGTGCCTCATCAGCGCCTGCTGGCTCATGCGGCGGGAGGTGCCCGACGAGATCGGCGGCCTCGATGAGGTCTTCAATCCCGCGCAGTACGAGGACTTCGACTTCTGCTACCGGGCGCGGGAGGCGGGCTGGACGGTGCTCTACGACCCGCAGGCGGAGATGTATCATTACGAGTCCGTAACCACCGACGGCTCAGCCGACGTCAACTACAAGTACATTACCATCCGCAACGGCATGGAGTTCAAGCGCCGCTGGCGGCACATGTTCTCGGAGGAGGGCGGCCCCCCGGATGAGCAGTGCCGGTGGCTCGATCTCGAGACGCGGCCCATCGAGCAGACGGGCTTCCCGCCCATCATCGACTGACGGCAGTTGCAGCACGTGACGGAGGAGTGCGCGCAGATGGCCGATGACCAGCTTAAGCAGCAGCTCAAGGAGATGATCGTGGAGCGGCTGTTCCTCGATGTGGACCCCGCCCAGATCGCCGATGACGAGAACCTGATGGAGAGCTACGACATCGACTCCGTCAACCTCTTCGAGATCGTGGTGGGAATGGAGGAGCAGTTCGATATCTCCTTTGAGGATGAGGACTTCAGCGTTGATCTCTTCGCAACGGTTGACAACCTCGCGGAGTTCGTCGAGAAGAAGCGGAGCTGAGCGCCCGTGGTTGCGCTCGAGGAGCGCCTGGTCACCATCGAAAGCGGGGGGCAGGGCCTGCACGGCCTACTGCACCTGCCCGAGACTCCGGCCACGCGGGCCATGGTCTTCTGCCACCCGTTCGCGGAGGAGAAGAAGTGCGCGCATCGCACGATGGTGGAGGCGGCGCGGGCGCTCGCGGAGGCCGGCTGGGCGGCCCTGCGCTTCGACCTGCGGGGGTGTGGCGACAGCCCCGGCGAGTTCGGGGCCTCCGACCTCGACGACTGGCGCGCTGACCTGGGCTCGGCGGTCACCTGGGTGCGCCGCGAGCTGTCGCCGCGACGCGCCGGCCTGTTGGGACTGCGTCTTGGTGCTACGCTGGCAGCCCAGGTGGCCGAGGAGCGTGATGACGTGGACTGCCTGGTGCTGTGGGAGCCGATCGTGGATGGTGGGCGCTACATCAAGCAGAACCTGCGGCGATCGATGATCAAGGCCATGATGACGTGCCACGAGGGCGGTGAGGACGCCGAGGGGGCCGCCTGGCAGGCCCACGCCCTGGGCGAGGGCACCGTGGACTTCGATGGCTACCGCGTCCCCGAGCGCATGCGGGAGCAGATCGCGGCGACGAACCTGCTCGCGGGGCCCCGTGCCTTCGCCGGGCCAGTGCTGGTCGTGAATCTCTCCGCGGGTGACACGGTCGCCGAGCCGCTGCGCCGGCTCGCCGACGCCTATCCCGCCGGCGGGGCCGCTGCGGTCCGCCAGGAGCCCGTCTGGCAGCGCATCGGCGTGATCGACGGCACACCGACCACCGAACTCACTGTGGAATGGTTGCGGCAGATACAATGACCGGAGTCACACAGCTCACGGAGCGGCATCTGTTCTTTCCCAGCCAGGGACAGCGCGTGCTGGGGGTGCTGCACGAGCCGCAGGAGGCCCGTCGGGACGCGGCGCTGGTCTTCCTGCACGGCTGGGCGGGCTACCGCATCGGACCGCATCAGATGTTCACGAAGATGGCGCGTAGGGCGAGCGACCGCGGCTTCCCGTGCCTGCGCTTCGACTTCCGTGGCCGGGGCGACAGCGAGGGCGACGCCGAGGCCACCACGCTCTCGACGATGATCCAGGACGCGCAGGCGGCGGTGGCGATGGTCTGCGAGGAGGTGGGGGTGGAGCGAGCTGCGCTGATCGGGGACTGCTCGGGCAGCGAGGTCGCCATCGGCGTCGGGCCGCTGGATGAGCGCATCGACTCCCTGGTGCTGTGGTCGGCGCCCATCGTGGCCGGCGATCGCGCGGCGGCCGACCGGGCCAAGCGGCGCAGCATCTACGCCACGTACTTCGCGAAGCTGTTCCGGCGCGAGACATGGTCGAAGCTCTTCGCCGGGCGCCTGCAGCCGCGGATGATCCTGCGCGCGCTGAGTAGCGGGGGCAAGGGAGCCGGGGAGGAGGGCGCCGAGTCCGACCGGGAGATTGACTGGTATGACCGCTTCATGCGCTTCGAGGGCGAGGCGCTCTTCATCTATGGGGGCAACGACCCCACCGCGCCCAGCGCGCTGGAGCACTACGAGGAGCTGTCGCGGCAGGCCGGGCGAGCCTTCGACTCCCATGTGGTGGAGGGCGCCAACCACGCCTTCTACTCGCTCGGCTGGGAGGATGAGGTGATCGAGGTCAGCCTGGGCTGGCTGGCGGAGCGCTACCCCACGGCGGGCGGGGACGTTCATGGATAGCGGGGCTGTCCCTCGAGTGCTGCTGGTGAACCACGTGGGGGAGATCAGCGGCGCCGAGAACAGCATGCTGACGATGCTGCGGCACCTCGACCGCACGCGGATTCGGCCGGTGGCGGCGGTGCCGGCGGGGCCGCTGGCGCGGGGGCTGGAGGACCTGGAGGTGCCGGTGGCGCTGGTGCCGGAGCTGCGGGTGGCGCGGCCACGCAACCCCTGGCAGATGATCGGGCGCGCGATCAGCCTGCGGGGGTGGGCCGGGAAGCTGGCCGTGGCGGCGGATGAGCTTCGCGCCGATCTGGTGGCGGCCAACAGCCTCACCGCGGGCATTGCTGCGTCGATGGGCCTTGGCCAGAGGATGCCGCTGGTCTGGCACGCCCGCGATCTGCAGGCGCCCGAGCGCGCCGTCCGCTGGATGGTCGCGCGTGCCACCCGCATCGCCGCCATCTCCACCTGCGTCGCCGACAGGATCATCGACGCCGCCCGAGATGCGCGCCGGAAGACCACGCTCATCTACAATGGGGTGGATACCGTCCTCTTCAGGCCCGAACGCCCTCCGGAGGAGGTCCGCGAGGGGCTCGGCATCCCGGGCGACGCTCTGCTTGTCGGGACGGTCGGGCAGCTGGTGCCCTGGAAGCGGCAGGACCTGTTTCTGGAGGCGGCCGCGCGCATCCTGGCACACCGACCGCGGGCCTGGTTCGCCATCGTGGGCGCCGACCTGTTCGGCGAGCATGCGGAGTACGGCACGAAGCTGCGCCGGCTGGCGCATGATCTCGGGCTGCAGAGCCGTGCTGTGTTCACGGGCTACCGGGAGGACATCGCCTCCGTGATGGCGGCCTTGGACCTGCTCCTGCACCCGGCGCAGGACGAGCCGCTGGGCCGCGCGGTGATGGAGGCCATGAGCCTGGGGGTGCCCTGTGTGGCCGCCGATAGCTGCGGCCCGCGGGAGATCATCGAGGACGGAGTCAGCGGCATCCTGGTGCCGTCGGGCGACGCGGAGGCCATGGCCGCGCGCTCTCTGGAGCTGCTGCGGCGCGAGGGCGGTCCGGAGCGGATGGGGGAGGCCGCCAGGCGGCGGATCGACGAGATGTTCAGCGCCGAGCGCATGGCGCGGCTCACCGAGGACCTGTATGAGGAGGCGCTCGCCAGAGGACCGCGATGAGCGGAGACCGGGCCGGGGACTGCTGCGTGGCCATCGACTGCCTGGTGGTGGGGCCGCGGCCGTCCGGGGTGGAACGCGCAGTGGTGGGGCTGTTGCGCGGTCTCGCTGAGCTGCGGCCCGAGGGGCTGCGCTTCGGTCTGATTGCGTCCCCGGACACGGGGCAGTCGCTGCCCGCGCCGGAGCGCGCGAAGCTCATCCGGGCCCCCGGGTGGACGCGATGGCGAGCCGGTCGCGTGGCGTGGGAGCAGATCGCACTGCCGCGGGCCCTCCGCTCCCGAGGCGTGGACGTACTGCACGGGGCGGCCTACGTACTGCCCATGGGCTGGGACGGACCGTCGGTGGTCTCCATCTATGACGCCATCACGGTCTGCCGCCCGGAGTGGTGCAAGCGGCTGAACGTGCTGCACTACCGAACGGTCATGACCAGGAGTGCGCGGAGGGCCGATGCGGTCATCGCGCCCTCCCAGTTCACGCGTCGGGAGATCATCGAGCACCTCGGCGCCGCGCCGGAGCGGGTGCGCGTGGCCCCGCTGGGCGTCGATGAGCAGTTCCGCCCGCGCGCTGAAAACGAGGTGGCGCGGGTGCGCGAGCGCCTCGGCCTGGGTGCGCCGTATCTGCTGTGCGTGGGCAACCTGGAGCCGCGCAAGAACCTGGAGGGCGTGATTGCCGCCTTCGAGCATGTTGCCGCGCAGGCCCCGCACCATCTGGTGATCGCTGGCAAGCGCGGCTGGCGCTTCCAGCCGATCTGTGCGGCCATGCAGCAAAGCCCGGTCGCGGGGCGCATCCAATGGCTGGACTGGGTGGCGCATGAGGACCTGCCCGCGCTTTACTCCGGCGCCGATCTCGTGGTGCAGTGGTCGCTGCATGAGGGCTTCGGGCTGGTGCCGCTGGAGGCGATGGCGTGCGGGACGCCCGTGGTCATCTCTGACGGCGGCTCCCTCCCGGAGGTAGCCGGCAGCGCCGCCGCCATGGTGCCTCTGTCCGCCGGCCCGAAGGGTCTGGCCGACGAGCTCGCGAAGGTGCTGGCCGATGACGCCCGCCGCCGGGAGCTTCGACGGCAGGGCATTGGGCACTCCGCGCGCTTCACGTGGGCGGCGAACGCGGAGGTCGTGACCGACGTCTACCGGGAGGTGGCCGGTGCGTAGCGGCGCAGGCGCGGGCAGGCTCGTCTACGTGCTCGGCAGCTTCCCGTCGCTGTCGGAGACCTTCGTGCTCCGGGAGATCGAGGAGCTGCAGCGCCGGGGCTTCGCGCTGTCGATCCTGTCGCTGGAGCCGGGGGAGGAGGTCGTGCACCGCCGGGCCGAGGCGCTGGCCGAGCGGACCGTCTACCGCCCGTCGCCGATCTCCGGCCGGTCGATGCTGGCGCAGCTCGTGGCGGCCGTGCTGTATCCGTTCGGCTACGCCTCGGCGGTGGGCTTCGTCTTGGGCAACGCGCTGCGCAGGCCCCGCGCGGCCGGCGAGCTGCTCAGGTCGCTGGCGGCGGCGGCGTTCTTCGCCTGCGCCCTGCGGAGCAGTCGCCCGCGACACGTTCACGCGCACTTCGCGTCCATGCCCGCCACCGTGGGGTTGCTGCTGGCGCTGATCCTGGAGACGGCGTTCTCGTTCTCCGCCCACGCCAGGGACCTTTTCGCGCGTGAGGCCGTTCTGATGGATAGGAAGCTGCGGGAGGCGGAGTTCGTGGCCGTCTGCACTCGCCACGGCCTCGAGCATCTCCGCCTGCAGCATCCGGTCTCCAGCGGCGAGAGGCTGAACCTGATCTACCACGGTGTGGACGTGGTGGAGCTGATGCCGCTGCCGAGACGGGAGCCCTCCGACCAGGCGCCCCTGATCCTGTCGGTGGGGCGGCTGGTGGAGAAGAAGGGCTTCCCGATCTTACTCAGAGCCGCCGCGATCCTGCGTCAGCGGGGGGTGGACTTCCACCTGCGCATCGCGGGCTCGGGGCCGGAGGAGGACGACCTGCGGCGCATGATCGCCGGGCTGGCGCTGGACGAGTGCACCCGGCTGGCCGGACCCATGCCGCAGGAGGAGCTTCTGCCGATCTTCCGCAGGGCGGATCTCTTCGTACTGGCCTCCGTGGTCGCCAGCGATGGCGACCGGGATGGGTTGCCGAACGTGCTGCTGGAGGCGCTGGCGCTGGGCGTGCCGGCAGTGAGCACGCGCGTGTCAGCGATCCCGGAGCTGATCAAGCATGGCGAGACCGGCCTGCTTGCGCGGCCGGGCGATCCAAAGGACCTGGCGGAGCAGATAGAGCGGATGCTCTTCGACGAGGAGCTGCGGGCGCGGGTCACCGAACAGGGGCGTCTGGAGGTAGTCACGCGCTTCGACATCCGCGAGAACGTGGCGAAGCTCGTGGACCTGTTCTCAGCCGTGATGACGCGCAGGCGTTAAGAACCGGGCCTCATGTGGCCGACAGATGGTGAGCGAACTGAGCGAGACACCAGAGGATACTGGCAGGACCGAGACGCCGGGAGAGGAGACCACCGGCGCGCAGATGACGCTGGCCGCCATCGTCATCAGCGTGTTCGGGCTGTTGGGCAAGGTCCTGGGGTGGGGCAAGGAGATTCTCATCGCCAAGTACTGGGGGGCGGAGGCGGCGGTGGACGCCTTCGTGATCGTCTACAAGGGCTTCGTCTTCGAGGCCTACGCGAAGACCGAGAAGCTCCTGCGCCCGACCTACCTGCCCATCTTCGTGGCCCACAAGACGGAGGGTGATGAGCGCCGGGCCTGGCAGTTCTTCAGCCTGGTCACCAGCCTGGTCTTCGTCGTCATCGGCCTACTGACTGCCGCCGCGATCATCTGGGCGCCCCAGATCATCCGCGCCTTGTTCCCGGCCCTGGAGATGCCCGGCCTTGCCGCAGAGATGCTCCGGATCGCGGCAGCGGCGATCCTGCTGCTGGTGCTCTCAGTGATGGCGGAGCTGACGCTGCACTCCTACAAGCAGTTCACGGTCCCGGCGATGGCGGACGCAACGCGGCAGTTCATGATCGTCGGCGCCATCGGCGGACTGGTGGCCTTCGGCCTCTACCCCAGCGGCCAGCCGGGTGGCATCAAGGCCGCCGCCATTGGCGTGTTGCTCGGCGGTGCGGCACGCTTCCTCGTGCAGCTTCCTGCCCTGTGGCGGCGCGTGCGGCAGTTCCGGCCCTCGGTTGACCTGAGCAACCCCGATGTGCGCAGGATGTTCTCCCTGATCCCACCGGTGATCGTCGGGCTGCTGTTCTCGGCGCTGCGCAACTACTTCGACAAGCGCTTCGGGACCTTCGCGGGCGAGGGCGTGGTTGCGGCCCTAAACTACGGCCGGATGCTCGCGGACATGCCAACGCTGATCCTCCCGCTGGCCGTGAGCCTCGTCGTGTACCCCTACGTCTCGGAGTGGGCGTCGCAGCAGGACAGGCAGCGGCTTGCGGACTCGCTCGTCTCGATGACCCGGGCGATGGCCTTCATCTTCGTGCCGCTGGCCGTGGCGATGATCGTGCTGGCGAGGCCGATCGTGGCCACCGCCTTCGAGCGTGGCGAGTTCACGCCCGCGCACACCATCACCGCGACACGGGCACTGGTGCCCTACTCGGCCGGACTGCCGTTCTTCGCGGTGGAGGCCTCGATCAACAAGTGGTACTTCGCACTCTCGGATACCGCCACCCCCAACTACGTGGGTGCCTCCATGGCGGTGCTGCACATCCTCATTGCGGGCGCCGGCGTGCATCTGCTGAACCGGAATGTGGGAGTTATCGCCGCGGCGCTATCGATCAGCAAGGGCCTGAAGGTGATCATCCTCTACCTGCTGCTCAGACGACGCATCGGGGCAATCGACCGCGCGTCGGTCGCCAGCTTCATCGTCCGGCTTCTGGCGGCGACCGGGGCGATGATTGCCGTCGTCATCATCGTCGCTAGCGCGATGTCGTCGCTGCTGAGCGGTGCGGGCACCGTCGAGCGACTGCTCTTCCTCGCCGCCTGCGGCGTCTCGGGCGTCGTGACCTACCTTGTCGTCAGCACCGTCCTCCGCATCGAGGAGGTCGGCATGGTCGCCGGGTACGTGCGCGAGAAGCTCGTGAAGCGCTTCGGGAGCCGGTAGCGCCATGCCCGGCCCTGAGAGCCGCATTCGCGTGTGCCACGTGCTGGAGGCCACGGAGGGGGGAACGCGCCAGTACCTCATGGACGCCTGCCTGGGCCTGCCGGCCGACCGCTTCGACCAGACCGCCGTGGTCTCCGTGCGCCGCGATCCGGCCTTCGAGCAGGACATAGAGCGCCTGCGCGAGGCCGAGGTCGCCGTCGAGCTCGTGGACATGGTCCGCGAGGTCTCCTGGCGGGAGGACCGGCGGGCGCTGCGCGAGCTGCGCCGGTACTTCGCGGAGCATGACTTCGACATCATCCACGCCCACAGCTCCAAGGCCGGGGTGCTCGGGCGCATCGCGGCCTGGCAGGCCGGCAACCGCGCCGCTCGCGTCTACTCCCCTCACGCCTTCGCCTTCACCATGCGCGTGGGTCGCCGGCGGCGAGCGCTCTACCTGCTGGCAGAGCGACTCGCCGGCCGCATCACCGATGTGCTGGTCTGCACCTGCGACAGCGAGCGGGAGCTGGCGGTGCGGTACCGCATCGTGCCCCCCGGGCGGGCGGTGGTGGTGCGCACCGGCGTCGATCTCCGGCAGTTCCATCCGGGGTGGGAGGGCCACCGGGTGCGGGACGAGCTGCGTCTGCCCGAGCGCCACCGCCTGGTGGGCACAGTGGGCGCCATGGTGGAGCAAAAGGGCCATCGCTTCCTGGTGGAGGCTGCGCCGCTGGTGCTGGCGGAGATGCCGCACACCACCTTCGTGCTGGTGGGCGATGGGGAGCTGCGCGAGAGCCTGCAGGGGCGGGCCGAGGAGCTTGGCCTGGGACGCCGCATGCGCTTCCTTGGGCATCGCGACGACGTGCCGCGCATTCTCAGCGCGCTTGACCTGTTCGTGATGCCCTCGTTGTGGGAGGGGATGCCCTATGCGCTGGTGGAGGCGATGGCGGTGGGCCTACCGGTCGTCGGCAGTGCCGTGCCGGGCATCGTGGACCTGATCGAGCCCGGACGGACCGGCTGGCTTGCTCCGGTGGGCGATGCGGAGGGCCTGGCAGCGACCATCGTGCAGGCGCTGCGGGAGGAGGGGATCTCGACGCGCATGGGGCAGGCGGGGAGGGAGTTGGTGGTCAGGGAGCACAGTCGGGAGCGGATGCTGGAGGCGCTCGCGGGGGTCTACGAGCGCGTGGTGGAGGAGCGACCATGAGTGTCGGGGAGTGCGACGTCTTCGAGCTCGGTTACATCGAGTACCGGGAGGCCGAGCGCCTCCAGGAGCGGCTGGTGGCGGCCCGCCGGGCAGGGGATACCCCGGATACGCTTCTTCTGCTGGAGCACCCCGCGGTGGTCACCATCGGACGCACTGCGGACGACGCGCACGCGGGGCTGAGCCGCCGCGCGCTGACGGCCGCGGGGGTGCCGGTTCACAGCGTCAGCCGGGGTGGGCGTGCCACCTGGCACGGCCCCGGGCAGGTGGTGGGCTATCCCATCGTGGATCTCCGTGCGTATCGCACCGACCTTCACTGGTACCTGCGCGCGCTCGAGGAGGTTATCGTACGCGCGCTGCGGGGTGCCGGATACCGAGCGAGCCGCGTGGAGGGCCTCACCGGCGTGTGGTCGAACGGCCGCAAGGTCGCCAGCATCGGCATCGCGGTGCGTGGCTGGGTCACCTGGCACGGCTTCGCGGTCAATCGCGACTGCGACCCGGCGGCGTGGCGGCTCATCGACCCGTGCGGCCTGCCTCCCGAGCAGATGGCCTCACTGGCGGAGCTTCCGGGGGCCACGCCCTCCCGCGCGGAGCTGCAGGAGGCGCTGGTGGCGGCCTTTGAGGAGGTGCTGGGCGTGACCGCACGTCGCCGGGACCGGACGGAACTTTTCAGG
>JBNGDZ010000145.1:0-9661 GCA_049975765.1 Armatimonadota bacterium | reverse complement strand
GCATACGAGCAGACGGTGACCACCGACGCCCTGGGGCCGGTCGGGTTCACTCCCGTGCGCAGCATCATGCAGATCTCGCGTTTCTCGGCGAAGGGCAACCTCCAGCCCTACCTCCCGCCCGGCGCCAGTGAGATCATGCTCGACCCGCGGGTGGAGTGGGTGGACGGGCTGCCCTTCGGCCCGTTCGTGCGGCTGGAGAACGGAGGGATCCTCGGCGTTGCGCGCGGGAAGGATGCCCGGCACGCCCTCGTCAGCTACGATGAGGGCGAGACCTGGCAGGAGCGTGAGATCTTCGGCCCGGACGAGAACATGATCATCCGGCCCGAGCGGGCAATGATGAAGACGCGCGACGGCACGATCATCCTCATCTACACCAATGACGCGGTCATCAACTACTCGTGGGACCGCGAGCGGAACGTGCCGAACCCGGACATGTACCTGCCGACCTACTGCATCCGCAGCCTCGACGACGGGAAGACCTGGACCGAGCCGACACTCCTCTACGATGGCTGGTGCGGGTGCATCCAGGACATCATCCAGACGCGCAACGGGAACATCGTCGTGCCGGGCCAGGAGTTGCTCTACGACGAGGGGCGCCACGCGACGATGCCCTACGTCTCGACCGATAACGGTGAGACATGGCGGCGCACGCGCTACCTCGACATCGGCGGCCAGGGCGATCACGCCGGCGCCATCTAGGGGACGCTCGTGGAGCTTGAGGACGGCCGGCTGTGGATGCTGATGCGCACACAGGAGGGGCGCTTCTACCAGTCCTACTCCCCCGACCAGGGGTTCACGTGGACCGATCTTGAGCCCTCACAGATCGAGGCCACCACGGCCCCCGGCAAGCTGATGCGGCTGGAGAGCGGGCGGCTGGTGCTGGTGTGGAACCCGCCGCCGAGCGAGGGCTTCGGCAGCCGCGACGAGATCGCCATCAGCTTCTCCGAGGACGAGGGCCAGACGTGGACCGAGCCGCAGGTCTTCGCCAGCGACGAGGGGGCGTCTCTGTCGTATCCGCACCTGTTCGAGCACACCCCAGGGCAGATCTGGGTCACCACGATGCAGAGCCCGCTGCGGGTCAACCTGCGTGAGGAGGACTTCGTGCGCCCGTGACGCGGATCCCCACAGAGGTGGGCGTTGTCCGGGAGAACTGCCGGCGAAATGGGTCCGCGGGCAGGGGCTGGCGTCTACGAGCCAGTGGCCGCTGCGGGGCATGGTGTTACTTGCCCGTGCCAGGGAGGGCAGGCTACTCGTTCAGGACCGAGAATGCCCTCAGTTTCCACAACAGGTCCGACGAGGTCCGCAGAAGCTCGGCCAGGTCGGCCTCCGCCGCCCAGTCGCCGGCATCCGCCTGGGGCTTCAGGACAGTGACGCGCTGGACCAGCTTTTCGACCTCCGGGCGCATGGCCTCACCGTCCTCGCCCGCCGCGTCGAGCAACTGCGTGGTCTCGGCCGTGAAGGCCCCGAGATCAAGCTCCCGGACGGGCTCCGGCCGGAAGCTGATGTCGGTCAGCCGCGCGAGGTCCTCCGCGCCATGCTGCTGCATGTAGCGCTCCGCCTCGGCGTTGGTCATCCCGGTGAAGTCGTAGAAGCCCAGGCGTGCCCCGCCCTCGGCGGGCGCCAGGTCCACCGACGTGGTCACCGCGTATCCACCCACGGTGACGCTGCCGCCCGTGACGCCGGCCGGCGCGAGCAGCGCGGCGCACGGGCCGTCGCCCTCACCGTTCGCGACGTCGAAGACGGTGTCGTAGTAATACAGCCACGTGTCCTGCCCCGGAACCAGCTCCAGCGTCTCTCCCTCGCGGGCCTCCGTCCGGGGCGTCATGCAGCGCCGGTCGCCGCTGCGGTTGCGGGCGGCGGTGAAGAAGCTCGGGTAGCAGGTGAGCCTGAGGGCAACGGTCTCGACGGTCTGATCCTCACGCGGGCGCCACTGCAGATCCGCCAGCAGGTGGTTCCCGCCGGGCAGCATCATCAGCCGCAGCCCCACGTCCGCCGCCGGGTGCGCCCACTGCAATTGGACCAGGCCGCGGTCGCCGGTCTCCAGCACCCGGGGCAGCTCCTCCTGATAGAGCGTGGCATTGACCCCGTTGATGAGCACCTGCATGAAGCCGCCCCAGTACCAGTTCGCCCTGCTGGGCGCAGGCATCCCGAAGGTGCCCTCATTACACGGGTGCTGGTCGCCGTGGCTGGGATCCAGGCAGCCCTGAAGCTGGATGGTGTAGGACCTCGCACCCGAAGCCAGCGCGATCTGCTGCCTGCGTATCTCATGGCCGGGCGTGCACTCCCACGTGGCCCGATTCACCTTCGGGCCAGGATTGTGCACGGTCACCCGCGCGGGCGCATCGGCGGCGCCGGCGTAGGCGCCTGCGCCCATGAGCATGCACACGAGCGTGACCATCACATAGCGGGCCATGCTGATGCCTCCGATCCCCGCTCTGCTGCCGACGGGGCAGGTCTTGGCAGTGACTTGCGCAATGCCGCGCATGTTGGCGACAGGTGCCTGAGCAGATGGGCCGGGGTGGAACCTGAGCGATGCGTCAGAGAACGCACCGCTTGCCGCTCGCCACGCTCGCGGCGGCCCCTCCATGGTTGACGCGTGGGTCGTGTCGTGACCCGATAGACCACGCCAACTGGTGTCGGTCGGCACTACCGGACCTCCCAGCCCGCCTCCGCGGACCTGCCGCTGAACAGCTCCGTGGCGCGAATGCGCCATGTCCCGGGCAGGTCATTGTGGGCAACCTGCGCCCGCACCTGGGCCCTGCCATCGTCGAGTACCGCCACCTGCTGGCCCCACAGTGGCCTCTCGCCGCTGGGGTCGATGACCTCTGTCCACACGGCGAACCGCTCCTCGGCGGCGCCGGGCAGGTCCATGGTGATCGATGCCGTGACGACGTCGCCCCGGCCGGGATCATCCGGCTCAAGCGCCACCACCGGCTGCGGGATCTCGTAGGGCAGCGCCATGAAGAAGCTTGCCCGGCCCCAGCGCAGCCGCGTATCTACCCGATCCACGAGGCCCAGGTGCTCTCCGGCACGCAGATCGTAGACGTGCATCGGCGATCGGAGCTGCACGCGGGCCGGAACCGGCTCTCCCGCGAGGGTGTCGGTCTGCGGGTTGAACCAGGCGTTCTCCATCTGCCGCCAGAGCCCGAAGACCAGCGCATCTCCGTTCGACCACACGCGCGTCTCAGTCCTGGGCAGGGGCTGACCGGACGGGGAGGCCACCTCGATGGGGCTGCGGGCGCCGGCCGCCTCGTAGAGAAGCTGCAGAAGCCGTCGGGCGGCGGCCGTGCCGGGCTCGGAGCCGCTGGCGCTGGTGAGCTGGAAGTTGAGCAGTATCGCGCGACCCTCGCCCACGGCGTTGCTGAGCAGAATCGGAGTTTCCTCCACGGAGGACGCGGCCGTAGCCGTCGCGGCCTCGACCTCCGTGTCCACGCGCACCTTCGGCAGGCGCAGGTTCGCCGCGGTGCCATCCCACAGGCTATCCACAGCCACAGCGGCCTCGGTGGCGGTGCCCCGGCCGGTGCGGCTGATGCCGAAGAGGTCGTCGAGCAGCCCGGGCATCACCGGCTTGCAGTGCCCATCGAAGATGCCGGGGCGCACGTCGGCGATGACCGTGCCGCCCGCCTCGGCGAAGCCGCGAATCAGCTCGGCCTGCTCGGGGCTGAGCGCCTGGGTCATCGGCAGAAGCAGGACGCTGAACTCATCGGTGTCGAGGACGCCGTCGGCCAGCATCCGCTCGGTGATATAGCGCACATCCAGCCCCAGCTCGTAGGTGAGCTGGGTCCAGATCTCGTGCGTGGTCTTCGCCGGGATGAACTCGCCGCTGTTCCCGAGCTGCGACGACAGCGCCGATGGCAGGGAGTAGAGGATGCCGATCCGGCTGTGCGCCACCTCCGAGCGCATCAGCAGATCGCCCAGGCCCCGGCGCACCGGCCGCATCTCCTCGGACAGGTCCTCGGTTGCCGGCCACAGATCGAGGGTCGGCCGCACATAGCCGCGGTAGCTGCCGATGCCCGCCCACATCCAGAACCAGATGCTGTTCTTGCCCTTCATCACCATCCGCCAGGCGGCGTCGGAGAGAGCGTCGCCGGTCTTGGAGTAGCCCATCCAGTTGGAGTTCACCAGCTCTGGCGGGGCCGCCGATCGGATGATGTCATCGCCGATGCTGGGATAGGGCCCGTAGAAGTCGTTGTTACCCAGAATCGCGTCATAGTCATCGCCGAAGCCGCCTGTGCCCTCAAAGCCCGTCTTCGAGAGCGGATCGAGCCGCCTGAAGGCCTCGCCGAAGCGCGCGGTGTATCGCGCCAGGTTGTAGCGCGCGAAGGCCTGGCGATCGTACCACCGTGCCGGCGCCGTCTCGCGCGCCGCGTTCTCCATGTTATCCGCACGGTCGAGCAGATCGACCTCATCGAAGGACGCGTAGTTGCTGCCCCAGGACTCGTTGAGCGCGTCGATGCTCTCGTACTGTTCGGCCAGATAGCGCCGGTAGGCCTCGATACACTCGGGGTGCACGCAGCAGCCCTTGGTCACGCCCTCGTCGCCGAGGGAGTAGACGAAGATGCCATGCTCGCGCAGCAGCCGCTGGCCGTCCACGATGCTCTGGACGTGCTCGGTCACCTCCGGCTCGTCGTTCCAGCACACCGGCTCCATGTAGCCGTTCTCGTCCTTCGGGTCCAGGATGCGGGTGCTGTAGGGGGCCACGGTGGCGTTGCACGCCTGCAGACTGGCGGGCTTGGCGCGGGGCTCGGCCCCCATGCTACCCAGCAGCGACACGTCGTAGCCCACCTGCTGCATCTGCCTCCAGCCATAGACCCCCAGCACGTCCATCGGCGCATCCCACATGACGAAGTTGAACTGATCCTGCCGCCGCACGGGCACGCTGAATGATGCCTGCTTCAGCTCCACCTCCTCGCCGCCGCTCAGCGCCAGCGCCTCCACGCGCATCCAGTTGGTCCACAGGTCATCCGCCTGGTACTCGAAGCTGTACTCATCCTGCTGACCGCCCGCGAGCGCCACGTCTCGCTGCCGCACGATCCGGTCGTAGCAGTCCCGTAGCCTGATGGTGAGGACGCTCCCGTCAGGGACCTCGCCCCGCAGCGACACCGTCCCGCTGATGGTCTCTCCCTGTTCAACGAAGCTGCGGTCTACGGTGACCTCCTCCACGCCGAACGCGCTCTCGACCGTCAGCGCTCCGGCCCCGAAGGCCTCCACGCCCCTATCGCTCCTGACGACGGCGTCCACGAAGTAGTCGCCAGCCCTCAGCGGGGGCAGCGGCACGCTCAGCGACGTGGTCTCTCCCGCAGGCAGTGAGACCTCCTGCTGGCCGAGGTCGATGGTGCCGCCGTCCGACTTGCGGCGGGCCTCGAGGCTGACCCCGGCGTCAATGGCGCGCTGTGAT
Source organism: Armatimonadota bacterium (assembly GCA_049975765.1). Classification (GTDB taxonomy): domain Bacteria; phylum Armatimonadota; class Zipacnadia; order Zipacnadales; family UBA5352; genus JAYENL01. Next base: position 4,263 of record JBNGDZ010000145.1, on the reverse strand, counting down.
GCGTTGGCTATCGCCACCTCGCCGGCGAGATTCGGCTCGGAGCGATCCACCGTTACGGCCTCATCGCCGAGAACGCTATCGATGGTGATCTCGCCCTCGCGTGATGCCGCCCAGAGAGCCGCGCGGCCGATCAGCAGCATCCAGTAGTCGTAGGCCGCCTGCGCCTGTGGCGAGTACGTGGACCGCGGGGTCAGCGCGTCGGTGCCGTAGTTCAGCCACACGCCGCGGCCGTCGCCGAGGGTGTAGGCCGAGACCATCTCGTCGGCGGCCCTGTCCTCTAGCGCAGGGATTCCGGCGGTCAGGAAGGCCGGCGTGGGCGCGATCTCCCTGCGCGGCACCATGTAGTCCCCGGCTCCGGGGCCACAACAGACCAGGCCCGCCCCCTCCGCGACCTGCTTCAGGACCAGGTACTGGAACTCCGCCGGCAGCCTCCCCATGGGGAAGCCGGCGATCACGTAGAGGTCATAGCTGTCCTCCAGCAGGCGCCGGGCGCGCTGCTCGCCGAGCTGCAGGCCATGGAAGACCCACGTCTCCCCCCGGCCGCAGAACAGGACCGCGTCGGCGTCGAGGTCGAACCTCTGGCCCAGCTCCACGACTTCGCGTACTCTCGTCTGGGGGTTCTCCCACTCGCCCTCGTAGGGTCCCGTGTAGACGAAGAAGAGAGCCCGAACCGGTCCGCCCACGTAGCCCTCCCCCCACGGTTTGTGGGGCGTCACGAGATCGGACTGCAGCGAGCTGGCCTCCTCGACCTCCTCGGCGGTGGTCGCGGCCTCCAGCGGCACGCAGAGCCCCACAATGATGGGAAGGCATAACATCAAAGCCAGCGTTCGTGCTTTCATCATGCAAACGCTCCCTCGCGCGCGTGCAGCTATCGGACGAAGCTTTCTCGTTCGCGTGCTAAGTGCCGGACCGTCAATCCGGGAAGAGCCCATCGATGAGATAGGCGTACTTGAGCTCGTAGGACTGCGCGACCAGCTTCTCGGCGCTCTGGACCATCTCCCGCAGGTCCTGGATGGAGTATCTCTCCGACCCGACCTGCATCTGTTCCATCCTGTACCACCGATAGCACAGCCGCCGCGCCGCGCTGCCGAACTGCTCGCTCCGGCGGGCCTCTTCCAGGACCGGCAGGTAGCGTGCGGCCTCTGTGGCGACATCGCGAAGCTGTGCGACCAGGTGCTCGCGGTACCGCCGGTTGAGGTCGCGCGTGGCTGCAGTGACCACCTCGTCCGACGGCGGAGCGCCTCGGAACTCAATCGCCGCGAAGCTCTCCGGCTCCAGGAACCGCCGCTGCAGCGGGGCCCAGGTCGTGAACTTGTCCCCGCCGGAGATCGTGGTCCAGATGTTGCGGCACACGTTCCCGCGCCAGATGTCTCCCACGCTCGGCTCCGCGCGGAGCAGCTCGTGCGGGATGGCGATCTCCAGCGTGTACGACCTCTCTCCGGTACTGGCGGCTGCATCAACCTTGCGGAAGTCCGCGGCCCCCTCACCGGTAGTTCTCGCGGCGGCCGCGGTGACGACGAATTGGTAGACCTGATCGCCGCCGCCCGGCTGCACGAAGATCTCCACGCCGTCGTTGAGCCACCCCGGCCCGCCATCGCGCACGTCGAGTGACAGGTGGCCCACATCGGGCTCCTCGCATACTATGAGGAAGTACAGAGCACTCTCGTCCCAGCAGGCCCTGAACGCTGTCTGCTTGTCCTCCGTGAATCCATCCCCGAGGACCGAGAAGCCGGTAGCGAGGGGCTTGCTCTGCCAGCAGGGGTCGCCCCCATCCGCGTCGATTGCAGGCGGGGCATCCGCGCGGAAGCAGGGATAGACCAAGGGGCTTGCGTCCACAGGCGTCATCAGGAGTGCGAGGCCGACCGCCACTGCAACCGTCGCCGCTGTCCTCACGGTGCCACACCTCGAATGACGGGCTAACCACGTGCCAGCGCTCTCAGGGTTTTGCCGGCCGCGCAGACATGACCTCCGTGGAAGAGGTGCACTTGCTCGCTGCCCGCCGCCACCTGCACGTGGCACTGCATCGGTAACGGCTGGGCTGACCGGCGTCGCGCGCGGGAGAGGGACCCCAGCCTCGCGGCGGCGTCGCGCACCGGATGCCTACTGCCCTGGAATGGTGAGGTGCGCCTCGCCGCCGGTGCTCACATCCCACGTGTTCGGCCCGGTGAGCGACACGCTCGCCGCCATGGGCCACACCACCTCGTCGCCGACCCCGTAGTCGCGCACCTCGAACCACGTGCCCTCCGCGAAGTCCGCCGCCAGCGCCTGGGCCGTGGCATCGGGATGCACCTCGGGGTCGATCATGGCGAAGCTGCCGCTGCGCACCTCGTTGATGCGGTACTCTGCGGTTCCATCGGCGCTGACGATGCGCGCCCCCTCGTAGTAGCCGAGGCGCTGCAGCCTGAAGGGCGTGTCGGTCAGCACCCGGTGGTCCTCCGCGCCGGTGACCCGTCCGGTGCCGATGCGGGAGTCCATGGCCAGGGCAAGCTCGACGCCGTCCTCGACTTCTCGCGCCTCAAGGACCTTGTAGGCCACGCGGCGGGCGTCGTTGGTGATGAAGATCGTCCTGCCGACGGTGGCGCTGGCGTTGGGCGGCGCCGGGGAGACGGTGATGGTCTCGCTCTCGCGGTCCACCGCCACGATCTGGCCGCGGTACTCCCCCTCGTCCAGCGTGATCCCCAGGCCGTTGCGCTCCAGCACCGTGCCGCCGACCAGGGAGATGGCGACTGGCTCGCCGTCTCGCTCGGCGTAGAGGCCGAAGCGCCCGGCGAAGCGAAAGCCGCCGTCGGCCTCGCGCACCACCGAGGGGTTGGCCGACCAGAAGATGGTGTCCACGCGGCCGTTGGCGAGTTCGATACGAGCAGCGCCGGCCTCAAAGCCGGCCTCGTCCTCGCCGGACAGCGCCAGCGGCTCCGCGCTGTGGATGATGGGCTGCTCCATGTACGGCTCCAGCACCGCCAGCACCTGCGTTCGCACTGGCGCCTCGCCGGCGCCGTGCATCATGATCCACTTCATCTCGTATGGGGAGCCGCCCGACGCCGCCCTGCCGTCGGTGATGTTCACCTCCATCGGCGCCCCGCCGGCGCGGGCGTGGAGGATGTGCTGGCGCAGGTGCAGGCCCTCTCCGGTCGCGATGTCCCAGTCGCCCCACCACGGCCGCTCGGCTCGGCCCCTCTGCACGTTATACAGGTGCGGGAAGGTGAAGTTGATCCCGCGCCACCCGTATGTGGGGTGCAGCGAGCAGCCGTGGGCCTTCATCCACTCCTCATCGCCGTAGGGCACGTCCGGGCCGGCCAGCGTGCCGCCGTCCTGGGCGGTGAGGTCGATGCCCTCAGTGGCGTACTCCCCCTCCTGGCAGTGGAAGGCCCACCAGTGCTCGTCGCCGCCGGAGATGCGGTAGAAGTCGAGGCAGTAGAACTCGGTGGGTGAGACGTCCACGATCGCCAGCATCCGCCGCTGCCAGTAGTCCGGCATGGGCTCGTGTCGCGAGCCGTCATCGGCGAACTCGAAGTGGGCGTGCGAGCGCGCCTCGGTCACGTGTGCCGGCCCCGCGTCGGCCAGGAGCTGGGCGGTGGCCACCTGGCTCTGGTAGGGGTCGAACTGCCGCGCCAGGTTATGGCTCGACCACAGGCCCTCCCACTGCCCCCAGTTGCGGGGGTAGCCCATGTGCGAGAGGATCTTGCCCCTGAAGGCGTCCAGGCCCATATCCATGATGTCATCCTGCGTGTGGCTGCGGGCGCGGCCGTAGCGCAGCCACAGGGCCCGCCTGTCGTCGCCGGTGCCGCCCCGGCTGATGCCGATGCCGTAGCCGTCGTGCAGGGAGCTGGCATCGTTCCAGTCATCCGGCCACTTCGCCGCCTCCGCCTCGATCTGCTCCCGGGCGAAGGGAAAGTCGCTGGAGGGGGACCAGTTCGGGTGCCGCGCCAGCGCCCAGGCGAACTTGGGGTCCTCGAAGACCTCGTAGGCGTGCTCGAAAGCGTCCAGGCTGGCGGAGTGGAAGGTGATCCGGGGCAGCTCAGAGTACTCAGGGTAGCTGCCGGTGTCGCCGATCTCGGGGAAGCTTCGGCCGATGGTAACTGAGTCCATGCAGAAGTCGAAGACGTTGTGGTAGCGCCGCGTCTCGGTCAGGGCCGGGTACTTCTCCCGCGGGTAGACCTCGGGCCGCAGCTCCCGAAGATGCTCGATGGACTCGATGATCGGTCCCAGGGCGGTGACGTGCATGGAGTTGTAGCCGCCGGTGGACTCGTAGGGGCTCTGGACGTT
>JBNGDZ010000144.1:0-9665 GCA_049975765.1 Armatimonadota bacterium | reverse complement strand
CGGGCCCTTCGCCGCCAACTACCGGGCAGGGGTGAACGCGGGCGCCTGTGAAGTGCGGCAGCAACCGCCAGCGGGTGACCGGCCGCCTGTCGAGTCGCCCGGGCGGACTCTGGGGTGTACGGGAGCGTGATGTCGTTGGCAACGCAAAGGCGTCGCAGAGGGTTCACGCTGATCGAGCTTCTGACGGTCATTGGCATCATCGCCGTGCTCGTGGCCATTCTGTTTCCGGTCTTCGCCTCGGCGCGTGCGAGGGCACGTCAGGCCCGGTGTCTGTCGAACATGCAGCAGATCGGGCAGGCCATCGAGGGCTATGTCCAGGACAACGGCGGCTTCATACCGCCCTGGTCCATAACCCACCCCGGCGTGGCGCCCACATGGACACCGCCGCCGGAGGCGATACGCAACGTCGCAGACCCCTCCGTCGCCACCTGGGACGTCTCGATCATGAGCTACCTGCGCAACGAGAACCTGCTGATCTGCCCCGATAACCCCAATCCGCAGGCGCGAGAGGCCAGGTCTTACGCCATCGCGCAGTACACCCAGAGGCCCATGGTCGTGGGCGGTACCACCGTCGCGATCGGCGGGTACAAGGACGACATTCCGGCGCCTCATGCCACGGTCATGTGCTTCGAGAAGGGCAATAATCCGCCCGGCGCGTGGGGTGACGCCCTGGGGCAGAACGTCTACCAGTCCCATGACGATCCGCTCAAGCCCGATGAGATGTGGCACAACGGGGGCAAGAACTTCCTGTTCTGCGACTACCACGCCGAGTGGTTCAAGAAGGGCACCGGCCCCTTCGCGCACGAGGGCACACCCGACCACTCCGAGGAGTGGGGCAGCGAGCCGGGTGTGTGCTGTGACTGGGGCCGGCCCACCAAGACCAACGCCGCCGGATTCCAGGGAGACTGGCCGATGCCGTGAGCGCCGGGAGCCGAGGGCCTATGGCCGCACCGGCGGCCGGCGCTGATGGCGCCCTGAACGCGACGCCGCTCGGCCTCGTCTGATGAATGAGGTCGGGCGGCGGCAGCTTTCTCGACCCCCCGATTTGTGCTATACTCCGACCGTAGTCACCACATCCACCGCGAGGGGCTTGACGTGCTCAGGGACCTGCGCCACGCCGATTTCCAGATGCTGGTGGTCGTGCTCGTGCTGTGCATCATCGGCGCGGCGGCCATCTATAGCTGTACCAAGGGCGACCTGGCTGCCGCGGGCAGGCCCGGGGCCTCCAAGCTGCAGCTGCAGCTTGCATGGCTGGTCATCGGCCTGTGCGTGCTGGTGGGCACGATGCTGGTGGACCCCAACAAGCTGCAGGGGCTGGCCTGGCCCATCTACCTGTTCGTGATGGGCCTGCTGGTCATCGTGCTGGCGGCCGGAGCGGTGCGGGGCACCACGCGCTGGCTGGCTCTGGGCCCGATCAACCTGCAACCCTCCGAGCTGGCGAAGCTGGCCGTTATCGTTATGCTTGGAGCCGTGGTGGCCCGCGTGGAGGAGGACAAATGGGACTTTGTGTTCCTCCTCAAGACCCTCGGCTATGTGGCGGTGCCGGCGGTGTTGATCCTGCTGCAGCCCGACCTGGGCACTCCCATCGTCCTGTTCTTCATCTGGCTGGTCATGATGTTCATCTACGGGGCCAGCCCCGCGCACCTAGGGGCCTTCGTGCTCGCGGGGATCATGCTGTTCGCGGGGGCGTGGGGCTTCGACCTGATCAAGCCCCACCAGAAGGCGCGGCTGACCGCCTTCATCTACCCCGAGCGCGACCCGTACGGTGCTGCCTACCACCTCCATCAGTCCCTGATCGCCATCGGTTCGGGGCACCTGTGGGGTCAGGGGCTGTTCCAGGGCAAGCAGAGCCAGAGCGCCTTCATCCCCGATCAGGAGACCGATTTCGTCTTCACCGTGGTGGGCGAGGAGCTGGGGTTCGTCGGGGCGGCCATGGTGCTGGTGCTCTACGGGCTGCTGCTGTATCGGGGCATCGGCGTGGCGGCGGGAGCGCTGACCACCTTCGACAGGGTGGTGGCCGCGGGGATCGTCGCCATGTTCCTCATTCAGATCTACGCCAACATCGGCATGACCATCGGCCTGGCGCCCATCAAGGGCATGCCCCTGCCCTTCCTGAGCTACGGGGGCAGCAGCCTGGTCGCAAACATGATGGCCATCGGCATCCTGCAGAGCATCTACATCCGGCGGGAGCAGATGGTGTTCTGATCGCACGGAGTGCTGTTTGAGATGGCGAAGCTCGAGACGGATCAGTGGCAGATACGGGGCTGGCAGGGCATAGTCGTCCACGTCCCGGAGGACTGGGACATCGCGGCCATCAGCGGCGAGCGCACGCAGGGGTATCTGCGCATCGACGACCGCGAGAATATGCCCCGGGTCGAGATCAAGTGGCAGGCGTCGTCCGGCTTCGTGGATGTCGAGGGGGTGGTGGACCAGTACCTCAAGGACCTCACCAAGAAGCGCAAGCGGGACGAGCCGGAGATCGACGTGGAGCGCGACGCCCGCGTCGTCAGCAAGCGGCGGATGGGCAAGCGTGACCTGCACTGCTTTGCCTGGCGCGGCGAGGTGGAGGGCTATGGGGCGGCCTGGTACTGCGAGGACTGCGAGCGCATCGTGGTCATGCAGGTGATGGCCATCGCTGAGGAGGACGGGCGGGAGCTGGCCGGGGAGATCATCGGCACCATGCAGGACCACCCCGAGGAGGACTGGATCACCTGGTCCACCTACGGCCTGACGATGGAGGTTCCGGAGCGCTTCGAGCTGACGAACCAGAAGCTGATGGCCGGCCTCATCGAGTTGCACTTCGCCGACCAGGGCGAGCAGATCGTGGGGGCTCGATGGGGGATGGCGAACGTGTCGCTGCGCGAGCGCTCTCTGGAGAGCTGGGCCCAGTCGGAGATCCGCCAGTACCACAAGGGCATCAAGCTCTCCTATGAGGAGACCAAGTTTCGGGGACATCCGGCGGTCGAGGTCACAGGCTACTTCTCCAACCCCCTCCGGCATCTGCAGTCGTTCGTGATGCACGTGGTCGGCAAGCCCTACCCGGAGGCGGTGCAGGGCTGGGTGTGGCACTGCGAGGAGGAGAATCGCATCTACTACGCCGGTGCGCTGCTGGACCAGGACAACATCGAGCTGGCAGAGCAGGTCGCTCGCCGGATCATCTGTCCGGAGCGCGAGGGCGGCGACGAGGGCGAGGAGGAGCCGATCCGATGAGGCTGCGCGCGGCGGTCGCGGCGCTGCTGATCGTGGCGCTGGCCGCAACCGCGATGGGCCAGGATGAGGCGCAGGGGCCGACGGTGTCGGAGCTGGTGCGGGAGAGCCAGCGTCTTGCCGATGAGGGCGACGTTGACGCCGCCATGCGCACGCTGCTTGGGGCCCTGGAGATAGACCCCGACGCGCCCACCGTCCACGCCCACATGGGCTATCTGCATGAGCTGGAGGGCAACACCCTGAGGGCACTCGCCAGCTACGGGCGCCTGCTGGAGCTGCGGCCCGATGACGAGTACGGCCGCTCCCGCATCACGCACCTGTTCTTCGGCGGCGAGTTCCCGCGCTGGCTGCGGCTGTCGCTGCTGCAGTTCAGTCCCGTCTCGTTCGTGACCGATCAGTGCCGGGTCCGACCGGGCGAGGGGCTCGATGAGCTGAGCCGCCGCATCGCCTACACCAACGGCGTGATCTTCCCCGAGGGCATGGACGGTCGCTCGGGCCCGGTGGAGAAGCAGATCCCCTCGGCCGGGGGGCAGGGCGTGGTGGGCACGGCACGATTCAACCGTGTCTGCTACGGCTTCACCGCCACACCCGAGGGTGAGGAGCTGCAGATGACGGCCATGACGCACTATCCCTCCGCGCTGCTGAGCGAACGCGGGGCCGACTACTCCGGCCTGGCGGGGCGCCTCACGCACATCCTGCTGCGGGTGCACTGCTACAGCCGGAGCTGCTGGGGCCTGCCGCAGGCGGTGGAGGATGACGTGGTGCGGCTGTGGATGTGCGAGACTGGGCCGACCGGCGCCGAGCAGTACGAGGACGACATCTTCGTCTACGATGTGGGCCGGGACCGCGCGCCGGTGGAGTGGCTGCGCGAGATCGCCCACGAGTGGGGGCACTTCGCGCTCCCACGCATGGGCCGCTTCACGGCCCCGGAGCCCTACGCCAACGGCGTGCTGGGCGAGGCGCTGCTGTTGGGGCTGCTGGCCGAGGAGGCCGGGCTGGTCGTCGGTGAGCCCTGGCCGTCCGAGAAGGCGCAGGCGGCGATCGACGGACTGTGGGGGAACGGAGATGTGGAGCTGGCATCATACCTGGCGGACATGCGCCAGCGCACGCTGGATCTGTGGCTGCGCGAGGGCTCTAACTCGGAGCTGGCGGCTGGCCTGGGGGGGGACGCCTTCCACTACCTGGTCGGTGCCATGCTGTGGGTGGAGGCCGCCCACGGCCACGCCATGCTGCGCTCGACGCTGCTGGCGGCGCCCGGCGAGTCCCCCGCGGACTTCTACTACGGCTACCGGCAGGCGGTCAAGGAGGCGGCATCGCAGGGGCCGATCACCATCGACGCCGGCGCCCTGAACGTGTGCACCAGCCAACTCAGCGAGCCGCCCGTGGAGGGCGCGCTGCGACGAGGGGACGTGCAGCTTGCCGCCGGCGACCGGGCCGAGTATCCCGTTTACCTGCTGGACGGCCCCGCCTCCGTGCGCATCGAGCCCGGCCTGCGGGAGCTGCGGCTGGCGCTCTACGTGGACGGCATCGGGCCGCTGCCGGCCGAGGGCGGCGAGCCGGTCAGCCTCGGCCAGCGGGAGCAGGGCTGGCATACGCTGACCCTGGAGGCCCCGGACGGCTCTCCGCCCGTGGCCCTGCGCTCCATCGTCATCGACACCGGCGAGTCCGAGGCCCCCGCGCCGGGGCTGTAGGCTTCAGTCCTCGTCCACTCCCAGCTCCAGCAGCCGGTCGATGTTGCGCCACGCCACCTTCTCCCAGGCCTCGTTGGAGATCTCCCCTCGCAGCGAGCGGAAGTAGTCCGGCAGCGGCGGCTCATACTCGGGGAACGACACGTCGGTGCCGAACATCAGCCGGTCCTGGAACTGCTCGATGAACTGGTTGCCGAACTCCGGGTCGCGACTGATGGCGTTGTGACCGCTGCCCGCGGAGAGGTCCCCCCACAGGTTCTCGTAGCTCTCGAACAGCTCGACGAGGCGCCCGGGCGTGACCTCACCGTCGGGGTAGCCGTTGCGCGTCTCCTGCGTCACGTCGGCGCTGATCTCGGCCCAGAACGGCTGCGAGTGACCCAGGACGATCAGGTCCGGGAACTCCTGCAGCGTCCGCTCCAGCCGCGGCAGCCCTAGATCGTCGTGGAGACCGTAGAAGCCACCGAGCGCGGGCGCGATGTGGATGGTCATCGGCAGACCGTAGTCGGCGATCTGACCGAAGAGGTTCCAGCACATCGAGTCGTCGAAGTCGAGGTTCGCCGTCATCTCGCCCACGCCTCTGCAGCCCATCTCCCTATAGACATCGAGGAAGCGGCTGAAGTCCGTGTCCGGGCTGTTGGAGCCGGCGCGTGGGTCGATGTTGCAGAACGGGATGAGACGGTCGGGATGCGCCTCGCAGATCTCCACGACGTCCTCCGGCGGCACGTAGCGGTTGCGGCACTCGGGGCTTACGCCCGCGAGCACGACCGCCATGTTGATCCCGAGCTCGTCGAGCCTGCCGACAAGCTGCTCGCCGTCAGGGTAGTCGGTGCCGTTGCTCCGCGGCACCGAGTGGGTGCGGCACGCGTGAGTGTGGCAATCGATGAGCATGGCCGTCGCTCCTTAGCTGTCATGGCGCTGTGCACTCCCGGCGTTTCGCCGCCGGCGGAGGAGTCCCTTCGCCGTGGCCGGAAAGGCGCCCCAAGCTCAGCAGCGCAAGGAGAGAGCATGATGCGGATGACTGTTGCGGTCACGATGGCGGTGGTGGTGATTATCGCGATGGGCACGGCACACGCCGAGACCTGCTACCTCTCGCCGCAGGGAGACGATGCAGGCGACGGCAGTCGAGACCGGCCGTGGCGGACGCTGGCGAAGGTGAATGAGACGCTGCAGCCGGGCGACACGGTGGTGCTGCTCGACGGGGAGCATGAGGGCGTCATCGAGCCCGCGACCTCGGGCGAGGAGGGGGCGCCGATCACCTATCGCTCGGAGAACCCGCTGAGAGCGGTCCTGCGCGGCGGCGAGGCGAGCAACGGCGAGACGGCGTGCGTCTACCTCCCGGAGCGGAGCCACATCGTCATCGAGGGCTTCCAGATGCTACCCGAACGCGGCCGGTGGATGGTGCTGGAGGGCGCGGAGCACTGCACGGTGGCGGACTGCACCATGGAGGAGGGCGAGGGCTGGGGAGCCGCCACCTGCAATGACTGCCGCTACAACCGCTACCTGCGCAACCGCGTGCTGCGTCTGCGCTCCATTAACGAGTGGGGGCACATCGGCGGGAACATGTGGAACAACCAGGGCTGCTCGCACTGCGTCTTCGAGGGCAACTACTTCAGCCGCGCCGGCCACTGCCCACTGCACATCTGGTTCGACTGCGAGTACATGGTCCTGCGCGGCAACGTCTTCGACTGCCGCTGGGGACGCAACTTTGAGTTCTTCTCCGCCCCGCTGATGCTGGTCGAGGGCAACGTCATTACCAATGGTTTCGACGGCTCCGGCTCCGCCGACGGCCGGGCGAAGCTGTTCATCATCGACAGCATCTTCCGCAGGAACCTGATCTTCCGCAACTGGTACATGCCGCTGGTCATCAACGCCTACCAGCGGCCGGGGCACCCGGAGGCCGATCCGTTCTCGATGGCCCGGTCGCGCCTGTACCACAACACCTGGTACCGCAATCACGATGGGGGCTTCCAGCTCTCCGACTACGGCGGCGAGTCCCGCCGCGAGCACTGGGTCTACGACAACACCTTCGCCAACAACATCTTCTTCGACAACGACCCCGGCGGCGGGCATACGGCGCTGCTGATCCGCGACGACATCGGCCGCGACAACCGCTGGCTGAGCAACCTGCTCTGCGGCGATCGCCCCGGCCGAGCGACGATACGCGTCTACGACACCTACGCGCGGGCGACGGAGTGGCCCGGAGAGCCGTGGACGGTCGATGAGGCCCACCGACAGCGGCCGGGGCAGTTCGCGGGCAACGTTGACGCCGACCCGGAGTTCGTCGACGCCGAGGCCGACGACTACCGCCTGCGCGAGGGCAGCCCGGCCATCGACGCCGGACGCCCGCTGACGCGCACGGCCGCCGGCGGCTCCGGGAGGCTCATGCCGGTCGAGGATGCCCGCTACTTCTACGACGGCTTCGGCATCCCCGGCGAGCAGGGCGACCTGATCGTGGTGGGAGATGGGCGTGCGCAGGCGCGCGTGGTGGGGCGCGACCTGGAGGCGAACATGCTGGCGCTGGACCGGGACCTGACGTGGCGGGAGGGCGATCCGGTGGGCCTGCCTTATGCAGGCTCTGCGCCTGACCTGGGCGCCTTCGAGATGGGGGCGGAGGGAGAGGAGTGGTACCTGGCGCCCCGGGTGCCCGAGGGCCTGCGGCTGCCCACGATGGAGACGGCCACCGAGCCGGTGGTGGCCGTAGGCTTCGAGGAGGAGCGCCGTGAGGACTGGCACTACTACTGGAACTTCTCGCGGCAGAGGAACACTAACTCCCGGCTCGACGAGACGACGGCCGCGTCTGGCCAGCGGTCGATGCGCGTCTACGCGGACGCTGATGGCGCCATCATGGCCTGCGACATCCGCCCGCGATGGTGGGACATCGACCGCTTCCCCTACGCGCGCTTCGCCTACCGCATCCCGGAGGGCGTGCCGGTGGGGATCCTGCTCTATCCGTTCACCAGCGACGAGTGGGGCCTGGGCGCCGTCTGCGTGGGCGGCAGCCCGGCTCGCGACCCCGGCGGCTATCCGCACGTGCCGAGGTGGGAGCTGACCGACGACGACCGGTGGCACGAGGTGACCATCGACGCCCGCGCGATCCGCGAGGTGCACCCGGGCGTAAAGCTGCTGAAGATGCTCCGCTTCTGGACCAACGGGAACGGCTCCGAGGGCGACCAGTTCTGGTTCGACGACTTCACCATCCTGCCCGCGGAGGACCTTGAGTGAGGCCGGCTACCGGTCGCCCGCCTCCAGCGCCACCAGCAGATGCCTGCGGGCGCGGTGGTAGGCCTGTGGCTGTGTGGCGTAGTGGCGGATCGAGCGCGCGACGCCTCGCATGATGCGCCCGGCGCGCCCCGGCTCGCGCCCTGCCAGCATCGTCAGCAGCGTGTGGTCGATCATCCCGTCGCGGAAGGCCACCTGCCGCAGCGAGCCGCGCAGGCCGTCCGGACCGGGATAGAACAGCCAGTTGTCGCCGGGCGGATGGCCGGGGTCCTGAGAGCCGCCTGGCACCGGCCCGATGGAGGTCTCGTAGGGGTCGGCGCCGCGGTAGACGTTGGCGCCCCAGTAGAGGTAGCCGTCGGCCTCGAGCAGGTGCGCCAGCCACGGGTAGAGCCGGGAGTTGCTGAGCCGCTCATCGAGGTGGCGGTTCGGATATGGTGGTGGCGGGCTGCAGCAGTGATACAGCCACACGGACTGCCCCTGCTCCCGGCGCTGTGCGGCAAGCTCCCGGTTGTCGGCAAGGATCGTCAGCGCGAAGACCTGCATATCCACCAGCGGTGAGAAGACCTCCGGCCGGGAGTTGATAGCGTCGATGGTGCGCACCCCGGGCAGGTGCTCGCGGGCGAGGGCGGCCAGCGCGCGATAGACCTCCCCGTCCCTGGGCTCGTCGAGCTGGTGCTGGATGTAGAGGCTCAGCCACCCCCGCTCACTGAGGTGCCGGTGCAGGTCCTCGTAGAAGGTCGGGATGAATGTCAGCCAGGCCTGCGTGCCGCGGCCGCGCTCGAACAGCACCTGCCGCTCGCCCGTCTCGCGGTCCAGCACATGGACGGGCCCGTAGACCCAGGGCTCGGGCAGCGTGGCGATGTGATGGCCGGCGAACAGCCGGAAGCCGTGGCGCCGGAAGAGCCGCACCCACCGGTCGAAGCGCGTGTAATCGAAGCTGAAGCTGCCGTCGGCCTCGCGGATGACCTGAATGAGCGGCTCCTCGTAGTCGATCAGCGGCGTCAGGATGGTGTCCTGGCCGAACCGGGCCAGCTCCCGCGCGGTGCTGTCGAGCAGCCGCCAGTGTGCCTCGCTCCACCACTGAGGTGGCTCGCCGCCGGTGAGGTTGTGCGGCTCCGGGAACAGCCAGATGTGCGAGTGCAGAGCGTGGTGCTCGGGCATCGCGACGTCGTGGATGCGGATCTGCAGCGGCACGTGCGCGGGGCCGGCGCCCCCGGAGACGATGATCTCGCCCGCGTAGAGGCCGGGCCGGGCGTCGCGGCCGACGCTCACGTCCACGAGTGCGGCGTGCGTGACGCCGGCGCTCAGCTCGATGCGCTCCGTCGGCACCAGGACCTCCGCCACCTCGAAGGGCGCCTCGCGCACGAAGTGCTCCATCCAGGCGTCCGGGGGGCGCACGCCCACCGCGGTCTTCGATCCCCCGTTGGTGTTGGCCTCGACGGGCACCGCCACCAGCTCGTATGTGCTAGTCTCGCCCGTCAGCCGCGTCCCCTGCTGCGTGGCGGGTGTTGCCACGCGCACGCTCGCGGTGGTTTCGGCGTCAGAGCGGAT
>JBNGDZ010000143.1:0-9676 GCA_049975765.1 Armatimonadota bacterium | reverse complement strand
TCCCACGGGCATGCCCGTGGCCGCGGGTGGAGCTGGTCCGGCAGCTTGAGCGTGGCGAGTTCGATCCGCGGCGCGCGGCGGAGCGCTTCCCCATCATCATCGTCTCTCGGTCGAAGATGCCGCGCGAGTGGCCCGACCTGCTGCGCCGGTACGCCGAGGCCGGGGGCACCCTGGTGCTGGAGATGGTCCCGGGCTGGATCGTGGACGCCGGGGTGAAGGCCCTCGAGGCCGGCGAGGAGCAGCAGGGCGATCAGGCCCCGACCACGCTGGCTCTCGCGGAGCTGTCGGGCATCGAGTTCCACTACGGCCCGCGAGGCTTCGCGACCCGCCGGCGCGTGGTGGCCCAGCACCCCCTGACGGAGGGCCTCGGCGAGGTGGGCCGGTGGCAGTCGGTCGCCTACGAGGAGGGAGCCAGCACCTACCCCTACCTCGTGCACCCTGTCCGGGCCACCGAGGCCGAGGTGCTCGTGGAGGTGGAGCACGAGGTCTGCCCCTATGACGGTGTCAGCTACGTGCGGCAGGGCGAGATCGCCGGCGTCCATCCGCTGCTGACCGTCCATCGAGTCGGCGAGGGCCGCGTGGTGAGGCACTACGCCCACACCAGCCCCGCGACGGTCTTCGGCGAGACTTACCAGCCGCTCATGGACAACCTCCTGCGGCTTGCGGGCGGGTCCGAGGCCGCCGGCGGCTGACGCTGCGGCTCGCTCTGCGACGCATGCTCTGACATCCTGACGAGACACGATGGAGCGGAGATGAGATGGGAAGCCTGAGAGTGCTTGCGGACCTGGCCGGTCGCCACACTGCGCATGATGTCTACGACCTGTGGGTGGAGAGCCGCGAGGCAGGCATCCTCTTCGGCTGGCAGACCGCCTCGGGGGGCCAGTGTGCCTTCTGCCTGGACGGTAACGAAGAGCTACACCGGGTCGCAGTCCCATGGGATGCCGCCGAGGCGTGTCGGAGGTGGTCTGCGGCAACGTCGGGGGCCGCATCCGTGCAGGCCTGCCACGTCATCGACAAGAGCGACGATCCGGCGACGCCCCGCGTGCAGGTGCAGCTCGGTGAGGAGGTGGAGGAGTTCGCCGAGGAGGGCGTCTCGCTGCTGCTGCCGAGCGTCTGTCTCGACGTGCAGGGGCGGCCGTGGGTGGCGATGGTGCGCACGGCGGACGTCGAGAACGATGATGGCGTCATCGACCAGCACAACTTCGTCCTGGCCGCTTACAGGGACGAGGACGGCTGGCAGTGCGAGCAGGTGGCCGACCTGGCCTACGGCCTGCTGCCCAGAGCCGGGGTCTGGGGCTACCCCGGCAGGCGCCGCCGGCCCTTCATCCTCCCCGACGACCGCGGCGGCGTCTGGGTCGTGTGGGAGCGCAAGGAGCCCCATGACGCCAGCACGCTTCTGTGCTCGGGCGCCCTACTGGGCAGGCGCTTCGTGGACGGGCGCTGGTCGCAGCCGGTGCGGATCATCGAGGGGGGGTATATGGACTATGCGCCGGACAGGTCGGGCGTCCGCGACGGTCGCCTGGTGGTGGCCGCGCAGCGGGGCACGCCCATTACCGAGCCGGGGCGCGGGCAGATCGTGCTGCTGTCGGCGGAGATGAGTGATTGCCCCGAGCAGACGGAGGACACCGGCTGGGAGGGCTGGCAGAGCGTGGACCTCACCGCCAGGCGGTACTTCGAGCCCGCCGACCGCGAGATGACGCTGGGTGGCCAGGAGTACCATCTCCTCTTCGGCGATCCGCACACCCACACGGGGCTGTCGGAGGACGCCGAGGGCGACCTGGTGGAGATGATCGCCTACGCCCGCGACAGGGCGCAGCTCGACTTCGTCGCCATCACCGACAACGACTACATCTACGGCGGCCGCCTCTCGGACGCCGGCTGGCGGCAGACCATGGACGAGGGCCGCGCGTGGTCCGAGGACGGGAGCTTTATCGTCATCCCGGCCTACGAGTGGACCCAGGCGAAGTGGGGGCCGTGCCGCCCCCAGCACCGGTCGATCCTCTTCGAGCGCTACGACGAGCCCATGTTGCGCTGGGCCGACGCGGGCATCGGCGGGGGAGACGTGAATGACGAGTTCGACGCGCTACTCTCGTGGATCGAGAGCACCACCGGCATCATGAACACCCAGCACGCCCGCTTCCTGCTCTCGGAGAGCGAGCGGGAGGCGAACATGGAGGTCATCTGCGGCTGGGGGGACTACATCAATACCTCCGACTGCTTCGTGGACCACCTCAACAGCGGATTCGAGGTCGGCTTCGTCGGCACCTCGGACGGGCATCGGCGCGCGCCAGGGCTGGGCGGGGGCCTCACCGGCCTGTGGGTGCGAGAGTTCACCCTCCCGGGCATCATCGAGGCCCTGCGCAGCCGCCGCTGCTACGCCACCGCCGGCACGCGCATCGGCCTGAGGTTCTGGGTCAATGGGGCCTTCATGGGCCAGCGTGCGGAGCCGTCCGACGGCTTCAGCGCCCGTATCGCCGTGCAGGCACCACGCGAGGTCGAGCTGCTGGAGGTCTTCGGCGACGGTGAGGTCGTCGCGAGGCGGAGCGACCTCCCGGCGACCTTCGATGAACAGATTGACGACCTGCCGCCATGCGGGTGGTACTTCGCGAAGGTCACCATGCCGGGGGGCTTCCCCCAGTACCCGTCGAACATCGCGCCCGCAGAGGGGCCGTGGGCGTGGAGCTCACCCGTCTTCGTCCGCCGGGAGCAGCAATGCTAAGTGGCGGCGGTCCGTGTGTGTCACGCGTCAGGATTCCCTCTCCGGATCCATCGAGAGCACGCCCCGGCGAGGCGCGTGGAGAGCTATGGACCGCGGCCCGCGGGCCCTCAGCTCTCCTCCAGAAATGAGCTCAGCAGGTCCCGCAGCGAGTCCGCCAGGGACTGCCGTTCCTCAGGGCTCGACTGAGGGATGACCGGAGCCACGAAGTCGCTCATCTGCTGCACCTCGATCATCTCCGCCACGACCTCCTCCACATGCTCCTGCAGGTCGTCGAACACCTCGCGGATGGTCTGCTCGGCGTCGATGATCGTGAAGTCGTGCTCGTCGGCCATGGCGCTGAACTGCTCCAGCAGCGCGCTCTGGTGCGCGATGAAGGCGTCGTAAAGGGTGTCCTCGTGGAGGTAGTCCATCCCCGACTCCCAGTAGTCGAAGCCGCCGCTTGCGAGCACGCGAGGGACGAGCTTGTCGATGCTGATCCGCAGATACAGCACCAGGTCCGGGCGCGGCGCGAAGGCGTAGAGGTCCCGCAGCCACTGTCGCTGCATGCCCCGGACCGCTCCGCGAGCCATCAGGGAGTAGATGTAGCGGTCCGTGAGCACCACGTAGCCGGCGCGCATGGCGGGGATGATCTCGCGCTCCAGCCGGTCCGCGAAGTCGGTGGCATAGTACAGCGTCTGCGTCTGCCGGCCCATGGTGTGGCCTTCCTTGGCCCTCTGGATGTGCGTGCCGGCCAGCCGGCCGCGAGACAGCCCCGTGTCATAGACGGCCAGGCCGGAGCTCTCCAGCCAGTTGCGCAGCAGTCGCATCTGGGTGCTGCGACCCACCCCGTCGGTGCCCTCCAGCACGATGAGCTTGCCGGGCAGCATCTCCTCGGGAGCGCCGGGGATCGCTACAGGGCCGAGGCGCGGATCCATGCTCAACCACCAGCCTCGCGTCGGAAGGTGAACACGTCGTCAGGGCGGCGCACCAGGTCCTGCAGGTGCGGCTTCACGATGCTGCGCACCTGCCGTTGCTGCTCGGCGATGGGAAGCGTACCGTCGATGACCTCCAGATCGAACTCGTCCAGCATCCTGTCATACTGCTCCAGGATCCGGGCCTGGAAGAGCTTGAAGCTCTCGTAGGGGTCCTCCGAGAGGCCCAGGTCCATCCCCGCCTCATACCATTTCAGCTCGGGGCGACCGCTCAGGATGCGGTCCAGCGCCACGTCAAGCGGCACCCGGAAGTAGAATGCGATGGTGGGCTTGACCGCGAAGCTGTAGACCTTCCGCACCCACTGCGGATCGCACCCGCGGGCCACGTCCCGGCCGAAGGCGGTGTAGACGTAGCGGTCGGCCAGCACCGCCGCCCCGGCCTTCAACGGCGGGATGATGTTGCGCTCGGTGCGGTCGGCGAAGTCCGTAGCGTGGATGAGGCTGAAGGTCAGCGGCGTCAGCAGCCGCTTGTCCTTGCCCCGCTTGGTGGTGCGCTTCACCAGCGGCGAGGAGTTCCATTCCGAGAAGAACGTGCTGTACCCCTGTGAGAGCAGCCACTTGTGCAGCAGCTCGATCTGTGTGCTCTTCCCGGAGCCGTCGATGCCCTCTACGATGAAGAGCTTTCCCGGGTAGCCCGGCATGGCTCGGAACATTGCGATCCCTCGCTGCGCAGATCTCCATGCGCGAAGACGTGCTGCGCATGGTCCGGATTGTGGTCCTATCGCTTCGCCGCTCACGCCGCCAGGGGAATATTGAGCCTCCCGCGGCGATTCTCCTTCCCTGCTGGCGGCGCCGCACTGCTGCAGACGCAGGAGCCGCCTGGCCCCGGCGCGAATATGCCAGTAACGGACAGCTCCGAGATCCGTCTGTCGCCATCGAGGGGTGATCGCGATGCGCCGTCTATCGCCACTGATCGTGAGCGCCTGCGCAGCGCTGATCGCAGCAACCACGCTCGCCGTCGCCCAGGAGGGGCTTGAGATGCTTCCGGAGTGCGATGCCATCTTCGCCGAGGACTTCGAGGACGGCATGGACGGCTGGTGGGTGGAGGGCGGCGAGCGAGTGTGGGTCGAGGACGGCCGCCTGCATGTGAGGGCCGACCCGCCGGAGGGCAGCGACGCGCCCTACGTCGCCACCGTGTGGCACGAGCGGCCCTTCGAGGGCGACCTGAAGATCGAGTACGATGCCCACGTCATCAGCTCCAGCGCCGGTGTGAACAACATCAACTTCTTCTTCTACTACTCCTACCCCGGCGACCGGACGCTCTTCGACACCCGCGAGGAGCGCGCCGATGCCGACTACGCCAAGTACCACGAACTCCCCGGCTACATCGTTACTTTCCTCAAGGACACCCGCGAGGAGTCCCTGGCGCTGCCCGCCGACGAGCAGCCCGCCCGCGTGCGCATCCGCCGCTGCCCCGGCTTCCACCTCCTCGACGAGACCTACCAGTACCACTGCCGCACGGGCCGCACCTACCACTGCCAGATCGTCAAGCGCGGGGACCAGGTCACGTTCTCCGTCGATGGCAACGCGCTGCTGACCGCGACCGACGACCTCGGCGAGCCGCACACCCGCGGCCTCATCGGCCTGCGGACCTTCCGCACAAACCTGTGGTGGGACAACATCAGGATCTCGCGCTTCAGGGAGTAGCCGCAGGCCGGTCTGCCGACGGTCAAGACGCGCGCCGAGGGAGTCATCTTCGGGCGAGGGGTGCCTGCGACAGGGAGCAGGTTCCACCCCGGTCGCGCCGCTTGCCCTCACGCGACCGTCAGCGGGCCGCGGCGACGATGCCGTTCTCGGTGAAGCACCGGTACTCGACTCGCTCGCGGTCCACATCCACCACGCAGTGAACCAGCCCATCGGGGTCCTGCACCGCGTCCGGGTAGGCGATCACAGCCCCGCGCATCAGCTCCGCCCGGATCGGCCAGGTCTGCCCCTCATCCTCAGACAGCCACACCTCCATGGGGTCACGACCCGGCTCGGGGTTGTTAACGAGCATCAGGCGCCCGGAGGCCAGCCGCCCGATGAAGAAGCGCGAGGAGTGATTGGGGATCTCCGACGCTGTGACCTCGCCCCAGGTCTCGCCGCGATCGTCCGAGTGGCACTGCCACAGATGGCCCGCTCTCGATCTCGCCAGCATCCACAGCCGCCCGTCGCGCAGCTCAACGATCACGTTCTCGTTGCTCCACGAGTCCGGCGCCTCCACACGATCAGAGAGCCGCCATGTCTCGGCCTCGTCATCGGAGATCGCGCAGCCGAGAAGCTGCGGGCGCGCGAAGTAGTGCTGATGCGGCTCGGTGGGGTCCTGGCAGTAGACCAGTGGGACGAGGATACGCTCATCGCCGAGGATCGTGGCGCGGTTGAGGGTAAAGATCGTCCCCGCCTCGGGGCAGAAGACGCCCAGGTCCTCGAGCTCTGGTTCGTCCGCATCGGGCTCATCGCAGCGAAGGCTGGCGCGTACCGAGAGAGGGCGCTTGAGGCCCACGTCATCCACGGTGTGCTGCAGCCAGAGCCGCCCCCGAGGGTCCACCCACAGGCAGGGGTCCACGCACGAGACGGTGCCGGGGCGCTCGGCGACGATGATGGGCTCGGTCCAGCTCTCACCGGCGTCGTCCGACCAGCACAGGATGACATGGTTCTCCGGATGCGGCTCCTTCGGCCCGCCGGTGTAGGAGACCACGTAGAGTCGGCCCCCGGGCGTCCGCTCGATGCTGGCGATCCCGTTCCACCGCCGATCCTCGGAGAGTCCCACGACGGTCGTCGCGCCCTCCAGGTGCATCGCACCACTCCTCCTCGAGGTGAGCCTGGTTCTGAACTGCCCGTAGACAGAGCGCGCGCGAGGCAAGGGCCTCAGGCAGCCAAGCCCGGTGGCGCTGCGCATCGTACCGCGAAGGGTGCAGGAGGCCGAGAGGCCTGCCTTAAACCATCATTGCGGGGTTGAAGAACCCCGTAAGGATGGTATAATAGTCGTGCGAGAGGCCGGTGAAGGCGGTGGCGACGCGGATTGAGCTGCTGCATGTCGCCATGATCGCCGACTGCACGGACGCACCTGCGGAGCGTTGGCCCTCCAGCCTTCCCGGCCTCTCGTCGCCTGCACGGCGGCTGACGTGCGTTGCGCCACGGAGATGCGGTATCACGGTTTGCGCCAGCAGGTCGCCGGCTGTGCGCCTGCGCTCTCTTCGGTCCGCGCCGTCACTCCTCGTCGGGCACACGAGCCTCCCTGGCGGCCTCACGGGCCGTCTCGGCGTGGGCAGACTCCGACGTCACCGTCACCTTCTCGATCTGGTCCCCGACCTCGATCTGATCCACAACCTGCATGCCCTCGATGACCTTCCCGAAGGCCGCGTACTCGTCGTCCAGATGCTTGGCCGTCTCCCGGGCGAGGCAGATGAAGAACTGGCTCCCGGCGCTGTCGGGGTCCATGGACCGGGCCATCGACAGCGTCCCGCGCTTGTGGCGGAGCTCAGGCGAGGTCTCAAGTGGGATGCTGAAGCCGGGGCCGCCGGTGCCGTCCCCGTTGGGGTCTCCGCCCTGTATGACGAACCCCGGCTCGACGCGGTGGAAGGTCAGGCCGTCGTAGAAGCCCTCCTCCGCGAGCAGGATGAAGTTCCCGGCGGTTACCGGAGCCTTCTGGTCATACAGCTTCGCCTTGATGGTGCCCTTACTGGTCTCAATCGTGACCATGGTAGCCTCCTCGGCCTCGTCCGCCGCCTGGGGTGTATCCTCCTCGGATGTCGGCTCTTGCGCGGCCTCCTGTGCGGGCTGTGATTCTGCGGCCGCGGCGGCATGGCCTGGAGCCGCCTCCTCGCTGAGGATCTCCAGCTCAGCGCCGCCTGCCGGCTGCTGGCTCTGCTCGCAGCCGGTGAGGACCAGCGCGGCGGCCGCGGCAGCGACCAGGATCATCCCCAGCATGACACATCGCCGTAAGCGTCGCCTCTGGGCTGTCATCGCAACCTCCACCGACAGTGCTGGACGTGCCGGTGGGTGCAGCGCCCGCGGCACAGGAAAAGTTCCGGGCGCTCGTCGCTGCACCTCACCGCGGCGGCGAACAGCGGCGGGGACGGGAGGCCCGTGTGGTGAAGCGCTGATCGGCTGTCGATGCTGAGGCAGGAATCGCATCGCGCGCGGGCAAGTGTAGAAAGGGTCTGGACCAGCCGCCAGGCGGCTGGCGGCGCTGCAGGGAGATGATCCAGTATGCACGAGGTTCTCTTCGCGTCCGCACACGTTCCCCGGCTTGAGCGGGAGGTGTCGCTACCCGCCAGGTTCGAGCGCCTGCTGCGGCGGTGCGGCTACGGGCGGCGCTTCGAGGACCAGCGCGTGGCCATCAAGATGCACGTGGGCAGCGGCCTGGGCTTCTACACCATCCACCCCATCTTCGTGAAGATGGTGGTGGATGCGGTGAGAGAGGCCGGCGGAAGGCCGTTCCTCACTGACGGCAGCTTCTCCACCGACGCCGCCGTGGCGCGCGGCTATGTGCCGGAGGTCGTGGGCGCGCCCGTGGTCGGCGCCGGGGGCGGGCATGACAAGTACCACTACACGCGGCCGACGGAGCTGGATGAGCTGGGCGAGGTCGAGCTGTGCGGGAACGTCGTGGACGCCGACGGCCTGATCGTGCTCTCTCACGGGAAGGGGCACGGCAACTCCGGCTACGGCGGCGCCATCAAGAACATCGCCATGGGCTGCGTGAGCTACCCCACGCGCGGGCGGATCCACGCGCTGATGCGGGGGCACTTCGACTGGGACGGCGAGCTGTGCACCCACTGCGAGCAGTGCATCGGGGAGTGCCCTACCGGCGCCATCACCTTCAACGACACGGGGGAGCTGCAGATCCACGACCACCACTGCCGCTACTGCCTGCACTGCACACTGGCATGCCCTACCGGCGCCATCATCATGGAGGAGCCGGAGGGCAAGTTCCAGCTCTTCCAGGCCGGCATGGCGGCCACGTGCAAGGAGATGCTGAAGCACTTCGACGACCCCTGCGTGCACTACATCACGGTGCTGATGAACATCACGCCGCTGTGCGACTGCTGGGGCTTCTCGACCCGACCGCTGGTGCCTGACGTGGGCATCATCGCCAGCGACGACATCGTGGCGATCGAGCAGGCCGGCCTCGACATGATCCGCCACGAGGACTACATCGAGGGGACGCTGCCCGACCAGTACACGACCATGAAGGACGAGGGGCACCTGTTCGAGCGCATCCACGGCAAGGACCCCTACGAGCAGGTCCGGCAGGCGGAGCAGATGGGCCTGGGCAGCAGCGAGTACGAGGTCGTCACCGTCGAGTAGCGACCGACCTCAACGGCGTGCAGGCGGGTCGCCTGCAGGAGCGGCTGGTGGGCACGGTTTAGCCTGCCAGCTCCTCGGCGATGACCTCCCGCAGCTCCGGAGACTGGCGGAGAGTGGAGTAGAGGTAGATCATCACCGCCGGCGCCCCGGCGTGGCCGATCAGCCGCAGCTCGCGGCGAAACCGCTCCGGCGGCTTCTCGTGCGGCACGTAGCCGGTGTCCGCCATCGGCGCGGCCCTCATGAAGTCCACGTGGTCGTCGGCCAGCTCCACGTTGCGCCGTGACGCCTCCAGCACGCGCTCCAGTGACCACGGCCCGCCGCGACCGGGCTGGGTCCAGTGCGCGGAGGCCCGGAAGGACAGATACTGCAGCGGGAACCTGTTGGCCCAGGCGGGGTGGCAGTAGCCGTGCAGGATCGCCTCGGGCTTCACCTCATCGAGCATCTCGCGCACCTCCCAGGTGAAGCTGACGATCTGCTCCTCGGCGTGCCTGGCGCGGGCCTCGGCCTCGCCCAGATCAGTGTGCTGCTCCCACCACTGCTGGAAGTGCTGCTGCGAGAAGGGGCAGACGCACCACCGGTCGTTCTTGTAGCGAATGTAGTCGAAGCTGAAGCCATCGATGTCGTAGTTCTGGGCCATCTCGCGCATCAGCGACAGCTCGTACTCCCGTACCTGGGGGCGGTCCGGGCAGCCGAAGAC
>JBNGDZ010000142.1:0-9761 GCA_049975765.1 Armatimonadota bacterium | reverse complement strand
GTGCCGCTCTCTCGGGTCGGGCTGGAAGCCCGACCTACGCGAATCGTGGCGCACGAGAAGGCCTGCGGTTGGCTGTCATGCCGGCTCGTCGTACGTGTAGAAGCCCTCGCCGGTCTTGCGACCGAGCCTGCCCTCCTCGACCAGCTCGATCAGTTCCTGTGGGGGCCGGTAGCAGGCCCGGCCGGTCTCCTCGTGCAGCGAGCGGAGCATCGTCAGTACCACGTCCAGGCCCATCATGTCAGCGGTGCGCAGCGGCCCCATGGAGTGGCCCATGCCGAGCTCGATTGCAGTGTCGATTGCCTCCGCGTCCGCGCCCTCTGCCCACATGTCGATCGCCGCGGTCACGAGCGCGCCGAAGGCGCGGTTGACCACGAAGCGAGGGACGTCCTCAGAGGTGCGGGGCTCCTTGCCCATCCGCCGACACAGCTCCAGGGCGGCCTCGATCACCTCCGGAGCCGTGTTGGAGCAGGGGTTGATCACCACCAGCTTCATCGCCGGCGCGGGGTTGAAGAAATGCATGCCCAGAAAGCGTTCCGGCCGGCCGAAGACCGCTCCCAGCTCATCGACCGGCAGAGCCAGTGTGTTGGTGGCCACGGGCACGTGCTCGGGCACCTCGCCGGCAACGCGTCGCAGCACCTCGCGCTTCACATCCATGATGTCGGGGACGGCCTCAATCACCCACTCGGCGTCCTGCAGCACCTGCCAGGTGGGCTCCCAGCTCACCAGGCTGCGCACCTTCGAGGCATCCTGCGGCGTGATCTTGCCGCTCTCTACGCCACGTCGCAGCGACCTCGACAGCAGGCGCTGGCTGCGATGCATGGCCTCCTGAGTGGTGTCCAGCAGATGCACACGGATGCCCGACTGGGCCGCCGCCTGGGCGATCCCCGTCCCCATGGTACCCGCGCCGACAACGCAGATTCGTCCGATCGCCATCGCGCTCACTCCCCGTTTCGCGGCGATGCCGACCTGCATCCCCGCCCTGCAGGCCGAAGCGAAGAACGTCCACCGGAGTTCGCATAGGCGGGATTCGACGTGACGGGCGCCGCGGCCTGCCTGCGCCGGGGCAAAGGAATCCCGAGGCGGTCGCCGAAGGTCTCGCCACTGCTCGCTCACAGGAGGTCCCGGCATGCTGATCGACTTCCACGTACACCTGGGCAACTGCTTCCGCAGCGAGTACCCGCGCGGACGGCGGTCACCGACCGTGCACCAGCTCATCGACTGGATGGATCGCAACGCTATCGACATGGCCGTGCTGCTGCCGCTGGAGAGCCCGGAGGTGACGCAGGGCTACTACCTCTCCGAGCAGGCGGTCGCCGACCGCGACACCTATCCCGAGCGCCTCATTGCCTTCTGCTGCTTCGATCCCCGGATGCGGGAGGTACCGGCACTGATCGACACGTTCGTTCAGCGCTACGGCGCGCTTGGCTTCGGCGAGGCGCTTAACGGCCTGGCCTTCGACGATGAGCGGAACTGGCCGATCTACGAGAGATGCGGCGCGCACGGCATCCCGTATCTGTTCGACATGGGGCCGACGTACTGCTGGGATCAGGTGGGCCTGCCGGGCCTGGAGAGCATGCTGGAGCGGTTCCCGCAGACCCGGTTCGTCGGCCACGGGCCCGGCTTCTGGACGGCCATCTCCGCTGATGACCCCCGGCAGGGCTACCCGGCGGGCCCCATCGAGCCCGGCGGCGCCATCGACCGGCTGATGGCGGGCCACGACAACCTGTGGCTGGACCTGTCCGCCGGCTCGGGGCATAACGCCATGACCCGCGACCCGGAGTTCGCCCGCGGGTTCATCAGTCGGCACTGGCGCAGGATGCTCTTCGCCACCGACTACTTCATCGCCGACCAGCAGATCCCGAACGTCGAGTGGTTCAGATCGCTGGACATCTCCGACGAGATGCGCCAGGCCATCGGGTCGGGCAATGCCCTGCGACTGCTGGGCCTGGCGGAGTGAGAGGCACGGGCGGGCCTGCCCTCCGGAGAGCTGGGGTCTCGTGCGCGGCGCCCGCTGACAGAGCAGTGCACCAGGGGTGACGTGATGAAGGCGGCAGAGACCATACGCAGGAAGCTGGAGGACGTCAGAGTCGTGGATCCCCACTGCCACGTGCGCCCCGACAGGCCGTCGGCGGACAACCTGGCCGACATCGTCCTGTACCACCATGTCTGGATTGAGCTGGTCTCCTCCGGCATGGGGCAGTATGAGGTCACGAAGGCGGGGCTGCCCCACGAGGTGGCAGACCCCGAGATGGACCCCGCGGAGCGTGTGCGCAGAGCGATCCCACATCTCACGAACATCGCGAACACCACGCTGGGGACCTATCTGCGCTGGCTGATGCGCGATCTCTACGGGCTCGAGGGTGAGCTGTCTGAGGCGAACCTGGAGGCGGCGCTCAGCAGCGTCGCCGAGCGGGCGGGCGACCCTGAGTGGATCGACGAGGTCCTTCTCGGGCACTGCGGGATCGAGCACAGCATCACGGTCGCCGGAGGCCGTGAGCCGGCGCTGCGCAGGATCCATCGGGGCGTCGAGGCGGGATGCGTCAACATCGTCAGCGGGAAGCGCTCCGCCCGGGAGACGTTGGCGTCGTGCGAGCGCGATTTCGGGCGCGATATCCGCTGTGCGGCGGACCTCAGGGAGTACATCACACGCTATGTCGGCCAGCTCCCGGAGGGAATGAGGTTCGTGGGAGTCTGGGCGCTGCCCAGCCTGACGGCCGGTCGCGCCGCCGATGATGGCGTTGATGCGACGCTGCGGAAGGTGAGAGATGGGGAGTCGCTGACCGGCGCTGAGACCGGCGGCTACTCCTACTTCGCCATCACGGCGCTGCTGGACGCCCTCCGCGAAACGCCCGTGCGGACGATCCAGCTCATCTGTGGGGCTGAGGTGCTGCCTCCGCATCGAGCCATTACGCACTGGGCGCCGTCCTTCTCGGGCGCAGTCGCGCGCATGGCCGGCGACTACGAGGACTTCCACTTCAACCTGTCCAGCGCCGCTGATCAGTACACGCAGGACCTGGGCATCCTCGCCAAACACATCCCCAACATCAGCGTGGCCGGGTACTGGTGGCACACGCTGTATCCGTTCTACATCCGCAAGTCCGTGGAGACGCGCATCGACATGGTGCCGATGAACAAGATCATCGCGTTCTTCTCGGACGCCTACCACATCGAGTGGTGCTACCCCAAGCTGAAGATGATCAAGCAGATCTGGGCCGAGGTGCTGACCGAGCGAGTGGCGAGGGGCTGGCTGACGGCGGGAGCCGCGGAGGAGCTGATCGAAAGGGCCTTCCACGAGAACCCCATGCGAATCTACCTGAGCCGGGGATCGGCGTGAGTGACTGGATCGCTCTGCCATCGCGATCGGGGGTCGGAGGATGACGCTGCGCGAGCGGACGCTGGCCGCCGTGCGCGGGGAGAGGACCGATGTCGTACCGTTCACCTGCTATCAGGGACTGCTGCCTCAGGGCGCGGAGGACATCGAGAACCTGTGTCTGGTCACGAGTGCGCGGGTCGCCGACGTGGAGACGCCCGGGGTGACGATCTCCGGTGAGAGGATCGCTCCCACCCGCTCGCGACAGCGAATGGATACTCCGTGGGGTGTGCTCACACGCGAGTTGGAGACGGAGGCCGGGTATGGCAGCTCGTGGATCAGGGAGCACTGGATCAAGCGTCCGGAGGACTACGCGATCATCGAGCGGGTCATCCGCGGCGCTGAGATAGCGCCGAGCCGGGAGCCCTACCGCCACGCGCGGGCTTCGCTGGGCGACAGAGGGGTGATCCTGGGCTGGACTGCGCGCGCGCCGCTGCAGCGACTCTGGATCGAGTACACCGGCATCGAGCGTCTCGCCTACGACCTCGCCGACCGCCCGGCGGTCGTTGAGCGCGTCCTCGACGCCATGTTAGGCCAGTCGCGGCGGATCATGCAGATCGCCGCCGAGGCTGAGGCGGAACTGATCTGGCTTCCGGATAACATCACCGGCGAGGTAGCCGGTCCACGCCTGTTCGAGGCCTACCTGCTCCCGTACTACCGGGAGATGTGCGAGATACTTCTGCCCGCCGGGAAGATCCCGTGCTGCCACATGGACGGGATGCTCGGCGCGATCACGGACAGCGTCGGCCGGTCACCTCTCCCCGTGATCGAGGCCTTCACGCCGCCCCCCGACGGCAACCTCTCGGTGGCTGAGGCAGCCGGAGCCTGGCCCGGGAAGAGCCTGTGGCTGAACTTCCCATCGTCAGTGCATCTGTGCGACCCAGGTGAGATCGTCCGGACGACACAGAGCCTGGTGCGGGAGGCCGGAGACCGTGGTGGCTTCCTCATCGGCGTGACAGAGAATATCCCCGAGAGCGTTGGCGCGCGTTCGCTGCAGGCCATAGCGCAGGCGCTCATGTGAGGGCAGCGCCTCGCCGGCCGTGAGGTGGGCGTCGGGGATGTTGACAGATGGGTGCCGCTCTAGTACGATAGTGTGCGTATCTCGCAGGCCACCGGGCCGTGCGAGCTTTTTGTGCTGTCACGCCGATTCGGAGGCGCGTCACGTGTCGGAGTCCAGGTTCCGGGCCAAACAGCGGGCCATGGTGGAGGCGACGCCGGGATTTCGGATACGGCCGTACACTGCACGCGTCGGCGCCATGACCGTCTTCTGACCCACCGGCCCGCTGCTCCCGCGCAGCGGGCCTCTTCGTTAACACTACTCTTGCGGGGTCGCCGGGGGCATAAGGCACGCCATGAACGGACAGGTGCTGGTCCTCAATCAGAACTACGAGCCGCTGTCGGTCTGCGGATGGCAGCGGGCGGTCTCGATGGTGTACGTCGGCAAGGCCATTGTGGTGGAAGAGGGCAGCCGGGTCCTGCACTCGCCCAGCACAGAGATGAACATGCCCACGGTCGTGAAGCTCTCATATCAGGTCAAGCGGCCGATGCCCAAGTTGAAGATGTCGCGGCAGAACGTCCTGGCGCGGGACCGCCATACCTGTCAGTACTGCGGCCGCCGGAGCAAGAGCCTGACGATCGACCACGTCATCCCGCGGGAGCGCGGCGGGACGCACACCTGGGAGAACGTGGTGGCCTGCTGCAGCGAGTGCAACAACAAGAAGAAGAACCGGACGCCGCGGGAGGCCGGCATGCGACTGATCCGCCGGCCGCGCAGGCCCAAGTTCATCCCCTACCTCAGCTACGCCACCTTCCGAGCGGCCGTCAAGAACCCCGCCTGGCGGTACTACCTGGAGCCCTTCGCCCCGCACCTGGTCGGCTCCTGACGCCGCGAGAGTAGCCCACCTCGCACGTGCGAGGCCGGGCCGGCAACGCTCGGGCCTCGTCGGCAATCCATATCCCCAGCCCGTGGCGGTTCCTCGCCGTATCCGCCAGCGCCACGGCGGTTGAAGGGGGCACGCCGGCCGGCGGCGAACCCCACCTGCAGCGAACTGATCCCCTCGGCGACGGCAGGCAGGTGCCAGTCGATGGCCCTCTTCGATGACGTGGAGGCCGTTCTCAAGCACAGGGCGCCCGAGCGCTTACCCGTGTTCTGTCTCACGCAGGAGTTCGATGCCCGCTACGCCGGGCTCACCTATCGCGAGTACATCCGGGACGCCCAGACCGTCGTCGAGGTCCAGCGGAAGGCTGTGGAGGCCTTCGGCTGGGACTGGACCTGGCTGCATCTGGATGACACCCTGGAGTTCGAGGCCCTGGGCGTAGGCGTAGCGGCGGGGGGTGAGAACGTCGTACCCTGCACCGCGGACTACCTGGACTTCGACCGCGAGACCCTCCGCTCCCTCAAGGTGCCCGACCCCCGCAGCGCCCGGATGCCGCTGCTGCTGGATGCCGCCGCGGGGCTGCGTGAGGCCTTCGGCGACCAGAAGTGCGTCACCGGTCGCGTGGCCGCCCCGTTCTCGGCAGTCACCCTCATCTTCGGCATCCAGCAGGCGCTGCTGACGCTCATCGATGATCCGGACCTGTTCGGCGAGGCCCTGAGGTTCGCGGAGGAGCAGGCCATCAGTTGGGGGCTGGCGCAGATCGAGGCCGGCTGCCACGCCATCTGGCTGGGCGACTGCAATGCCTCCCTGCACCTCATCTCGCCCCAGCACTACGAGCAGTGGGCGCTGGAGCCCTGCCGGCGGGTCAGCGAGGCCCTCCAGAGCGCCGGCGGCCTCGTCTTCCTTCACAACTCCGAGGACCACCTGGAGGGGCTGCTGCTGCAGGCCGAGACCGGGCCGGACGTGCTCTCCATGGGCCCCGGCATCGACATCGCGGAGGCCATCCAGGCCCTGCGGGGTAGGCAGCCGCTGATGGGGAACATCGACCCTATCGGGATGCTGACCGAGGCCGCAGCCTCCGAGGTGGCCGCCGAGACGGGCCGCCAGGTGCGGCTGATGGCCGGCGGCGGCTGCATCCTCAACTCCGGGGAGTGCGTCCCCCGAGAGGCCGGGCGCACCAACCTGCACGCCATGGCCGACACCGCCCGGCAGATCTGGGAGATCGTCGGCCCGCGCGAGGCCGGCTCGTGACTGGAGAGGAATCCACATGCCCGAGACCATGAAGGCCGCCGTCCTGCACGCCGTTGACGACATCCGCGTCGAGGACGTGCCGATGCCGGAGCTCTCGCGCGAGCGTGATGTGATGGTGCGCGTGAGGTCGGTCGGCATCTGCGGCTCCGACGTGCACTTCTTCGAGCGCGGGCGCATCGGCAACATCGTGCTGGAGCAGCCCACCATCATGGGGCATGAGGCCGCCGGGGAGGTGGTGGAGGTGCTGGATGAGTCGTGCGGGCTGGCGCCGGGTGATCGCGTGGCGATCGAGCCGGGGTACACCTGCCGCCGCTGCGAGTTCTGCCGCTCCGGCCGCTACAACCTCTGCCCCGACGTGGTCTTTTTGGCCGCGCCGCCGGTCGATGGGGCCTTCTGCGAATACCTGGCCTGGCCTTCGGACTTCCTGTTCAGGCTCCCGGACGCCATGTCGCTCGACGAGGGGGCCATGCTCGAGCCGCTGGCCGTCGGGATGCACGCCGCCCGCCGAGCCGGGGTCACCGGGGGCGACAGCGTGGCGGTGCTGGGCTCGGGGCCCATCGGCCTCACCACCCTCCAGGCCGCCGCCGCCCACGGCGCCGCCGAGATCATCGTCAGCGACCTGGTGCCCATGCGCCTGAATGTCGCGAGGGACCTCGGCGCCACCGAGGTCATCGACGCCTCCGAGACCGACGCGGAGACGGCGATCATGGAGCTGACCGGCGGCCGCGGCGTGGACGTGGCCTTCGAGTGCGCCGGCGCCATGCCCACCATACAGATGGCCATGCGCATCGCCCGCAGCGGCGGTGTGGTGCAGCTCGTGGGGATGCCCGCCGAGCAGCACCCGCAGGTGCCGATCTACGAGGTCATCAACCGGGAGCTCGACGTCCGCGGCACCTTCCGCTACGCCGGCTGCTATCCCCCGTCCATCGCTCTGGTTGACGCCGGGCGGATCGACGTCGAGGCCCTGGTCACCCACCACTACGACCTCGAGGACGTCCCCGACGCGATGCGGTTCGTGCACGAGCACAAGGACGAGGTCATCAAGGCCGTGGTGCATCCGTGACGGGACTTTGCTCCGCCGGCGAAGCAGGTGACGCGCCCGGAGGGCGTGCCTTGATGCCTCGTGCGCTGACCGTGTTATGGCTCGCGCTGGCCCTGCTTGCCGCGCCGCGGCCGAGCGAGGGCGCGGAGGCCATGAGGAAGCAGATCATTGTCAACAACGACGGCTTCAGCGCCTTCTACGGGGGGCGGTTCGACAGCCGCGAGGCGCTCGAGGAGTACATCCACAGCTTCGCCGGCACCGACGTGACCATCATCGAGTGGTGCCTCGGGCCCTCCGACGGATCATTCACCTACGACACCGCTGTTGGCGAGGTGCTCGGGGAGAACGTGCCCGAGGACGCGCTGGCGAAGCTGCGTCGAGGAGACCGCCTGGCGGCGGAGACGGTGCAGCGGCTTATCGCCCAGGGGCACGATCCGCTGGCCGTCGTGGCTCGACAGGCCCGGGAGGATGGGATCAAGCTCTTCGCCTCCATGCGCATGGGGCCATTCTACGCCGAGCCCTACGCGGAGGTGTTCAACGGCAGCTTCTACGCGCGGAACCAGCATCTGCGCATCGTGCTGCCCAACGGTGAGCTCCCGGAGCCCGGTAACAACACCACGCCCGATTACACCGTGCAGCGCCCGAATCTGAGCTACGTCTATCCACGGGTGCGGCAGTTCTTCCTGGACGTGTTCGATGACGCCTGCAGGCGGGATCTCGCCGGCGTCAACCTCGACTTTGTGCGTAACTTCCCGTTCTTTGGGTATGAGAAGCCGCTGGTGGAGAGCTTCGTCTCGAAGTACGGGACTCAGCCCCCCGGCGACGATCCCGAGCTATGGTGGAGGCACCGGGCCACGTACATGACGCAGTTGGTGCGCGACCTGCGGGCCCAACTCGATGTCACAGAGGAGCGGCTGGGCCACGACCTGGAGATCTCCGCGCGGGTGGACTACCAGCACTACCTGGAGTGGGGCCTGGACATCGAGACGTGGATGCGTGAGGGCCTGCTGGATATCCTGATCGTCACGCGCGCCGGGAGGGGCGGCTTCAACATCTTTGATCTCGAGCCGTTCGTAACCATGGCCGAGGGGACCGGCTGCCGGGTGGTCGCGGGTGAGGAGTCCATCATGCGCGGCCACGATCTGACGCCGGAGGAGGACAGGCGCCTGCAGCGCGGGGAGACCGTGGTTCGGGAGAGCCGCGCGATGTCAACCCTTGAGTACTGCCGCCGCGCTGTGCAATGGTACCAGCAGGGCGCGGACGGGATCCACATCTTCAACGGACCTGCGGAGATGGAGACGGTTCGGGTGCTGGGGAGTCTGGAGAAGGTGAGGGCCTACCTGGCGGCCCACGACACACAGGCAGTGGAGTAGCTCTCGCGAGGCCGTCGGCCCTGCGCTCATTCGTCGTCCGCTCGCATCTCGTCACGCCGAAGGATGATCTCAATGGACTGGGAAGCCATCCGCCCGCTCCTGCCCGGGCTGGCGATGCTCGTCGCGCTGACTGTGATCTTCTGGTTCGTTATCATCCGCCCCACCCGCAGGAGCCAGCACGAGCATCAAGAGCTGATCGAGGCCCTGACGCCCGGCGACCGCATCGTGACCGTGGGCGGCATCTACGGGGTGGTGCGCAGGGTGCACGAGGACACCTTCGAGCTGGAGGTCGCCGACGGCACTGTGATGACCTTCGACCGCCGCGCCGCCCGCAGGCTGCAGGAGGAGGCGTCGGCGAGCAGGAGCAAGGCCAGTTGAGGCGCGCAGCGGGGTGAGCAGCCACGATGAGCACGACGGCCCTGACCATCGCCCTTGCCGTCCTGGCGGCACTTGTGATCGCGCTGACCGTTGCGATTGCGGTGCTGCGGCGCGAGCAGCGGCGGATGCGATACGATTCACCTAGCGCGGAGGCGGTCGCCGCCGCACTCCGTGACGGGCGCAGCGAGGAGGCCATCGGCGAGCTGCTGGGATACCTGGAGGCCGCACATCAGCGCATGGAGGCCCTGGCGCAGCACGCCCGCGACATTGACGAGGCCCTAAGGGCTTTCAGGGATCGGTCGCGCTCGCATCTGCAGCGTCTCGGCGTGGTGCGCTTCGACGCCAGCGAGAGCGTCAGCGGGCGACTCTCCTGCGCCCTCTGTGTGCTCGACGCGCACGGTGACGGCTTCCTGGTCACGACGCTGTATGATCTCGAGCGCTCGCGGACCTTCGTGCGCGGCGTGCGGGGC
>JBNGDZ010000141.1:7698-9812 GCA_049975765.1 Armatimonadota bacterium | reverse complement strand
CTCCGGACGGCAACGGCCCACCCCCTGAACGCGTAGGTCGGGCTTCCAGCCCGACAGCGGCAGACGACGCACGCACCGAGACCAAAGGTCTCCAGTGTCCGTGCCACGCAGCGGTATCGTCTGCTGCGTCATGAGGAGGCGTCAGCGCGCACCATGGGAGCCGGGCGCCCTCGACCCCTCGGCGGCCTCACAGGCCGCGATGAAGTCTCCAACCTCCACGGTGTCGCCCCAGTGCGTCTCGTGGTAGCGTATGCCCCAGCCAGTGGCGATGCGCTCGGGCAGAAAGTCTGGCGGCTCCACCCCGATGGTGGCGTCGCGGATGAGGACAACGCGGTAGCCCAGCCCGAACATCGGGCCCATGCCGCCGGGAGCGTTGAGGATGCACATGTCGGTCGCGAAGCCGGCGTAGATCAGGTTCACGACACCGCGCTCCCGCAGAATGCGGTCGAACTGCGCGGTCTGGTGGACGATGGGCTCGCCCGGCCGGGGCGCCACCACCTCCGGGAAGTCCATGTCGGCCAGCCCGGAGCGCTCCGCGTACTCCACCCCGTGCGACCGCTCCAGGATGGCCTTGCGGTGGCCGGGGATGGCCTCCGAGGGCGCGTCAGGCCTCGGAATTGCGCTTTCCGCCGGCTCGTCGCGGGTGTCTTCGTACCACTCGGGGTAGCGCTGCGCGATGCGCTCGTCCTGCACATGGCACACGGCCAGCCTGCAGCGGCGTGCGGCGTCCAGCGCCGGCCGGATGGCCTCTCGCATGATGCGATAGGCCTCCGCGGTGACGTCCGGGTAGCCCATGCCGACGCAGAAGTCGGGGTCCAGCTCCGGCCCGCCGGGGCAGCCGATATTCCAGCAGTGCAGGGAGACAAGCGCGGTCTCATCGAGGGGCAGCCGCAGTGGCTCCTCCTCGTAGCCGGGCTCGGTGATGGGGATGCTGCGGTAGTACCGCCCCGTCAGCTCCAGCACGCCTCGGTCACCTCCGGTTGCGGTCGGCGACCTGCCGGACGATGGCGGCCGCCCGGTGGCAGTCCTCCTCGGTGTACTTCTCGCAGAATGTGGACCAGCGGATCCACGTCTCGAGGAAGTCATGCGCCGTGGTGCAGGCGTAGCGGCCGTAGCAGTGCCGCCGTGAGGCCGGCGGGATGGAGTAGGGATACAGCTCCTGCCGGGCCCAGCGCTGCAGGAAGGTGCAGGCCTCGGGCATCAGGTAGTAACGGGCGGTGCTCGCGCCTGGGATGCCGCCGTCGGCAAGCTGCTCGCCGAACTCATCGGCGGTGCACGTGAACTGCTCGGGATCGATGCTCATCCCGAACATCCATGCGGAGTAGACATCCATGTAATCAGGGATGGGCAGCGGCGTCACGCCGTCGATCTCCCCGATGAGCTCGCTCAGCAGCCGCACCATGCGGTCGATGTGCGCCACCTGGTCCTGGATGATCTCAAGCTGCGCCAGGCAGATGGCGGCGGTGCACTGGGGCATGCGGTAGGCGTAGCCGGGCTCGGTATGCAGGCGGCCGAAGCCCGGCTGCATCTGAGCGCCGCGGCTCTGGCCGATGAAGCGCAGGCGCTCGGCGAGCTCATCATCATCGGTCCCCACGCAGCCGCCGACATCCGAGCCCATGGTCTTCTCGGCGTCGAAGGAGAAGCCGCCGGCCCGCGAGAGGGTTCCGGCCAGCCGCCCCTTGTAGCGCCCGAAGACCGCCTGGCAGGCGTCCTCGTACACCAGCAGATCGTGCTCAGCGGCCAGCTCGTTGATGGGGTCCATGTCACAGATGATGCCGGTCTTATGCACCACCAGTATGGCGCGCGTGCGATCGGTGATGAGTGGCTCGATGGTTGCCGCGCTCATATTGACAGTGCCGGGCTCGGTGTCGGCGAAGACCGGTATGTAGTCCTCGGCCACCAGGCCCTGGACCGTGCCGTAGTCGGTGACGGGGCTGACGATGATCTCGTCGCCGGGCTCGAGGTCGAAGGCCGCCGCCAGCGCCGCCAGCGCCGGCGTGCAGCCCGGCGTGCCGATGCAGTGCCTCACGCCGTAGGCTTCGGCGAAGGCGGTCTCGAAGCGCCCCACCATATCCACCGTCAGGCCGCTGTCCACGACCTCCTGCAGATACTCC
>JBNGDZ010000141.1:0-7688 GCA_049975765.1 Armatimonadota bacterium | reverse complement strand
TCGCGCGGGAAGGTGGAGGGAAGCTCGCCGATCTCGCCCAGGTGTGCCGTGGCGCCCCAGGCGGCTCTCTCGCGTTGCTCAGGCATGCCAACACGCCTCCTCAGGCGAGGTGGATTCGGAAGGTGCTTCTTCCCGACGGCCGCGGAGTCCTTCACGGTCTGGAGGACGTGCCGCTCGCGCGGTGAAATGCGCATGGGCCCTGGCGGCAGGTTCGGCCCGCGATGACAACACTCAGCGACAGGAGGACGTGCAATGGACACGATCACTATGCCGCAGCGCGAGATCCCGGTCCTCGGGGAGTACGACGTCATCGTCGCCGGAGGGGGCCCCGGCGGCATACCGGCGGCCGTCGCCGCGGCGCGTGCCGGGGCGAAGACGCTGCTCATCGAGCGCTACGGCTCCCTCGGTGGCATGGCCACCGCAGGCCTCATCGCCGTCATCCTCGGCGTGAAGGCCTCCGGGACCGATGCGCCCATGATCGGCGGCATCGCCGAGGAGCTCTGCCGGCGGATGACGGAGCTCGACGGCGCGCCGCCTTACGAGGAGGCCGTCGGCAGCGGCGGCATTCGCTTCGAGCCGGAGGCATTCAAGCTCGCCGCCGATGAGCTGGTGCTGGATGCCGGCTGCGAGCTGCTACTGCACTCCTGGGCCGTGGACGCGGTGGTGGAGGGTGGCGAGGTGCAGGCGCTGGTGCTCGAGGGCAAGTCCGGCCCGCAGGCGGTGCGCGGGGAGGTCTTCGTTGACGCGACCGGGGATGCCGACCTCGTGGCGCAGGCCGGAGCAGACTTCACCTTCGGTCGCTCAGCCGACGGCGCCGTGCAGTCGATGGGCAGCATGTTCCGCATCGGCGGCGTGGACGCCGAACGGCTGCCCACCGGCGAAGCCATGGAGCAGTTCCGCCGACGCGCCCGCCAGGCCATCGACGAGGGTCGCATTACCGCCTACAACCCGCACTGGGGTGGGGCCATCGCCGGCAAGAGCCGGGGCCAGTACATGGCCAACTGCACGCGCTTCGCCGGGGACCCATGCAGCGTGGAGGACCTGACGCGGGGCGAGGTGCAGGTCCGGCGCGACACCTGGGAGCTCGTGGACTTCTGGCGGGAGTGCGTGCCCGGGATGGAGGAGGCTTATCTGATCCAGACGCCGCCGCACATCGGCCTCCGCGAGAGCCGGCAGATGGTGGGGCTGGATGTGGTGACGGGCGAGGATGTGAGCGAGGCGCGGCGCCGGGATGACGCCGTTGCACGCTGCCCCTACTGGATCGACATCCACTGCCCGCTGGGACGCGTCAAGCACGGAACGCACCTGTGCTACAAGAACTGCCCCAACGAGCCGCCCTGCTCCATGTACGAGGAGCACTACGACGAGCTGCCCGGCGATCCTGAGGCCGAATCCGACCGCGCGGGGCTCTATCCTCGGGACGGGCTGTGGTTCGACATCCCGTGGGGCTCTCTGGTCTCGGCGGACATTCCCAACCTGCTCACCGCCGGTCGGGCCATCTCCGCCGACCACCAGGCCATGGCCGCCCTGCGGGTGATGGGCACGTGCATGGCCATCGGTCAGG
Organism: Armatimonadota bacterium; assembly: GCA_049975765.1. Taxonomy (GTDB): domain Bacteria; phylum Armatimonadota; class Zipacnadia; order Zipacnadales; family UBA5352; genus JAYENL01. Next base: position 6,124 of record JBNGDZ010000141.1, on the reverse strand, counting down.
CCGCCGGGGAGGGCGCCGCCATGGCCGCGGACGCCGATGGCGATTGCGCGGAAGTGCAGGTGCCGGCACTGCAGGAGCGCCTGCGGGCCAACGGCGCGGCAGTGTAACGCCCCAGGCCGCGCCTGCTCAAGACTGAAAGCGGGCCGAACACCTGCCCGACCGCACCTGGGTTTCGCCGAATCGGGGTTGTGCCGGCCCAGTATCGTGGTATGATGTAGCCAGGCTGGCGCGGCAGGGCGAACTTCGGGCACCACGTCCGATCAGGCACCGGGAGGCGAGTGACGATGACAAGGTTCCAGGGCGCGGCTGTAATCGCACTCGTCGCCATCCTGGCGCTGCAGGGAGTATCGGTGGCCCAGCGGGGTCAGGTGGCGACCAGCCAGGCCGTGCTGACAACCATGTATGGGGACGTACAGACCCGCCATGGCACCGCGGGCTACCATCCGGCCAAGCGGAACGAGGTGCTCACTCCCGGGGATGCCGTCAAGACCGGCGCAAACTCCCGCGCCGAGCTTTCCATCGGCGAGGGGGGCTACGTGCGGATGGACGAGAACTCGCAGGTGCTTGTGACCGCCATCGACGAGGACGGCCGCACCACCTTCGAGACCATCGTCGGCGGCCTCTGGGTCACCATCGAGCGCGCGCTGGGAGGCGTCAGCAAGTTCGAGGTGCGCATGCCAAGCGCTATTGCCTCGGCGACGGGGACTGTCTTCCGCTGCCACGTCGATGAGGACGGGGAGTCCGAGACCTACGTATACGAGGGTGCGGTGGAGGTGAACGTGGGCGACCGGAGCCTGCACGTGGAGCCGGAGCATCGCTGTCGCGTGCCGCGGGACCTGCGGGCGGCTGTCGAGAGGTTCAGCCTTACCGGCGACGACGAGTCCGCCTGGGTGATGTACAACCGGCACCGCGACATCGTGCGGCACCTGGGCAACCCCAGCATCGTGGTCGGCCTGCGGGAGCACAACATGCCGGAGGAGGGCGTCTTTGCGGCCTCCAGGGCCATTGCGGGTCAGCTCGCGCTCCACGGCCTCCAGAGCAGCTCAATTGAGGACCTAGAAGGCGGCGAGTACAGCTTCGACCCCGACGGCAGCATCCGCTGGCGCCGCACGCCCGGGGCCGACTACTGCGTCATCGGGGATGTGACGCTGGAGCAACTTCGGCGCGTGAACGAGCACCTCTTCTCCGCCCGGGTCCGGGGCAACATCCGGCTGGTGCGAGACGGCGAGAGTGAGGTCCTTACCTCCATCGAGGCGCTGGTTCCGGGAGTAGGGCGGGACCAGAAACAGGCCGTGGGCGCCGCGCTGTTTTCGCTGGGGAAGCGGGTGGGGGCCGGGCTGGCACCCCGGGTCATCCGCGAGCTGATGCAGGCGCAGATGGGGACTGTCCGCATCGACCTGAGCGGCGCGACTCGCGCGCAGGTGGCGCAGGTGCGGCACGCCGTTGCCGGCATGCAGGGGGTGCTTCGGACCGCACCGCTGGTGCTGCCCGGTGACCGAATCTCACTGGCCGTGGTCACGCAGCTTTCGCCAGATCAGCTCGCGGCAACTATTGAGCGTCGGGTCGGCGACCAGCTCGAGGGGCTGCTGGCGGGCGAGCGCGTGCTGTTCGTCAGGTTCACGCCCACACCAGCCGCCGACTCTCAGGCCAGAGAGCGGCCAGAGGCGCGGGAGCGACCTCCGGCTGGCACCAAGGCCACCCCGCCGCCCAGCGCGCCGCGCCGCCCCACGCACCTGAGGGGGCCGGAGCGGCCCTGGAGGCCCGGCGTCAGACAGCCGCGGACCGATCGCTGACGGGGTGGCGGCCCTCGGCGCTTTGGCGGCGAGGATACAAGGCACCGAGGCGGCCGCTATCACTGACCTGTGGACGCACGTGATGCAACCCGGTGCGTGCGGCACGGCCGCGTTAAGATCGTCAGAACAGGCGGAACATACGGCGCGACGAGTTGTCTCTTACGAATAGCGCTGGCCTTATTCAGGCAATCACTGTATCATAGTGCCTGACGAAATGATATGCGCGCGCCACCCGCGAGACGCGGGGGAGGCTGAATACCGTGCGTGCATCCGGAGTCACTGCATTCGCGATCTTCGCCGCACTGATCCTGACGGCTCCCGGCGTCCTGGCCGATGCCGGCGAGCTCGCCGCCAGCCAGGCGGTGCTGACCTCCATGTACGGGGAGGTTCACATCGCCCACGGCACGGAGAGCTACCACCCTGCGAGCCTCAATGAGCTCCTCAGACCGGGAGACACGATCAGGACCGGCCCGGCGTCCCGCGCGGAGCTCACCGTCGGCGAGGGCGGCTTCGTGCGCCTCGACGAGAACTCGCAGGTGCGGGTCACCGCACTGAGCACGAACGGCCGGAGCACCCTTCAGGCTGTTGTGGGCGGCATCTGGGTGACGATCGAGCGGGCCCTGACCGGGGGGAAGAAGTGGGAGGTGCGCATGCCCAGCGCCGTGGCATCGGTCAAGGGCACGGTGTTCCGCTGCCGCGTCACCGACGACATCTCCGAGACAGTGGTGTACGAGGGCCAGGTCGAGATCTCGGCGGGGATCCAGTCCCTGCAGGTGCAGGCGGATCGTCGCTGTCGCGTGCCGGCCGATCTCCGCGTTGAGATGGGACAGTTCGATCTGACCGGCGATGATGCCTCCGCGTGGGTGATGTACAATCGGCACCGGGACATCATCCAACACCTGGGCAGTCCCACGATCATGGTGGCGCTGCGGGATCACGACATGCCACCGGAGACCGTCTTCAGCGCCTCCAGGCGCGTGGCGGCCCAGTTCGCGCTTCACGGTCTGCACAATACCTCTGCCCAACAGGTTGGGGGGGCGGAGTACTCCCTGAGGCCTGACGGAACCATCCAGTGGCACAGCCGGCCGGAGGCCGACTTCTGCGTCATCGGTGACGTGAGCCTGGACGGGCTGCGGCAGGACGGGAACGCCCTGTACGCTGCCCGCGTCAGCGGCGATATCCGCCTGGCGCGCGCCGGCGACGAGAGGCCGCTCACCTCCGTGGAGGCCACCGGAGCAGGCTTCGGACGCAGGCCGGATGAGGCCGTCGGCGCCGCCCTGATGTCCCTGGGCAGGCGCGTTGGTGTGGCCATGGGGCCCCGTGTGATCCGCGAGATGATGCATGGCCGAGGGCGACCCGAGGCCGTGCGGGTTGACATCACCGGGGCGACGCGCAGTCAGGTGGCGCAACTGCGAAGCGTTATCTCGGAGATGGACAGCGTGCGTCGCGCCGCTCCCCTGGTGCTGCCTGGAGGCGGGATCTCCCTGGCTGTGATTACCGAGGCGGCGCCCGGTGAGATCGCGGCGCACCTTCGCGAGCGCATCCCGAATCAGCTCGAGCGGCTGGAGCCCGTCGAGCGCGTGCTCCTCGTCGCCTTCCGGACGTCCGACACCGCTCCGGGCCCGGTCATTCCCGGGCAGGAGGACGTAGAGGTGGGCGAGGACGAGGAGGGTCCGGCCAGGCGGTCCCCGCCGCTGCCCCCGCATCCGGCTCCGCAGGATGCGCCGCCGCCCCCGGTGCCAGAAGCCGACGTCCAGCCCTGACGAAGGCGGTCCGCGATCCCCGTGCTCGACACCAGTCTCAGCAGACGGGCTGCGGTTGCGGTGGCGCTTGTCATTGCCGTCCTCGGGGTGATGGCAGGGGCGCGACTGGGCTCGCTTAGAGCCGTGGAGTTGCTGTCGGTGGACTGGCGCCTGCGTCTGGAGCACCCCCGGCCTGATGTGGACGACTTCGTCCTCGTGGGGATCACCTCTGAGACTCTCGATGAGCTCCCGCTATGGGGGCCCACGGCGCTGGAGCGCTCCAGGTATGTCCCGGTGATCCGGAAGCTCAACGCATGGGGCGCCCGCACCATCGCTCTGGACGTCTTCTTCGCCGGGGAATCAGACGACCCCGACGCCGATCCGGGCCTTGTGCGAGACACCCGGGAGCTGGCCGAGGTCATCGCCGAGGCTGACAATGTGGTCGTCGTGGCGGGGGCGAATCCCCAACTGCGAGACGGCGTGGAGGATGCACGCTTCCAGTTCCCCGCCGCGCCTATCGCCGCGGCCGCGCGCGCCGTTGCCTCCCCGCTGCTGCCCAGGCCCGACAACACCATACGACGCGTCGAGACCATCCAGGAGGCCCCCGACGGCACAGTCGCATGGCCGGTGCTGTCGCGGGCATTGCTGCGCGACGCCGTGGACAACGTTCCATCCGAGTTCATTATCCATTGGGCAGGGCCCGCCGGCACCGTCAGAACGGTACCCTTCGAGGATGTGGCTGCCGGCAGGGCGGACCCGAATGCCTTCAGAGGCCGCTTCGCCCTCATCGGCGTCACAGATGAAATCAAGGACCTCTTCTCCACCCCGATGGGTCCGATGAGTGGCGTGGAGATCCACGCACAGGCGGCGGCCACCATACTCTCGGGAATGTACGTCCGCGAGGCCAGCGCCACTACCGGCCTTCTCATCGCCCTCCCCGCCTGCCTCCTGGTCAGCTTCGTCGGCCGCGGCGGCCGGTTGTGGTGGACGTGGGGCCTGACGGCCCTGCTGGGCGTGGGCTGGTCAGTGGCGGCGGCGCTGACCTTCGTTCGCTCCTACACGCTGCTGCCGATCACCGGCCCCACCCTCGCCATCGTCGGCGCCGGCGTGCTGATCTCCGCCCTGCAGAGCGAGGCCGCGCTCAGCTCACTTGGCCGCCTGTGGCCGAGCTGGGTCTCGGAGCAGGGGGAGCAGGTTGAGGTCACGGTCCTGGTCTGCGACATGGCCGGCTACACGGCCCGCTCGGAGGACTCCTCGCCGGCCGAGATGCTGCAGATGATGCGCGAGTTCTTCGCCATCGTCGATGAGACGGTTACGCCGCAGGGCGGCGTCTCGGCACGGCGTCCCGGCGATGCTGCGGTGGTGTTCTTCCGCCCCGACGACGGCCGCCCGCACCATGCCCGTCGCGCTCTGGAGGCAGCGGCGAAGCTCCGGCACAGGCTCGAGGAGCGCTGGCCGGAGCAGGACGTGGGCTTCGGCCTCACACTCACCACCGGCGAGGTGTCGCTGGGCTGGGTCGGCGAGCAGCCGCCCGAGCCGCAGATCCTGGGGGACCCCGTGAACGTGGCGTTCCGGCTGCAGAGTGAGTGCCGGGAGCGGGGCTGCCCCATCCTCGCCGACTGGGCGACCGCCACGGCCGACGAGGAGACGTCTGCGACCATGCGCCCCCTGGGCCAGGTTCAGGTCCGCAACCGGCGCGAGCCGGTGCAGATCTTCGCACCTGCAGGGGAATGACGGGAGACGCCATTCGTCGCGCGCAGCCCGCGAATGAGCTTGACACCCCGCTTCTGCGTCCGCTATAATCAGAGCACAATATGGAATGGGCCGAAGTGGTGGAATTGGTAGACACGCTGTCCTCAGGAGGCAGTGGGGTACTCCCCCGTGCCGGTTCGAATCCGGCCTTCGGCACCAGATGATCCTCGCGGCGGCGCCCCCCAGGTGTCGCCGTTCGTGTGTAGACAGGCCGAGACCACGACTGGAGGACACCCGATGATTGATGAGCGCATGGCTGCGGCGATCAACGACCAGATCAACGCCGAGCTATACTCCGCGTACATCTACTACTCCATGAGCGCCTGGTTCGAGGAGCAGAACCTGCCGGGCATGGCGCAGTGGATGAAGGCCCAGACGCAGGAGGAGCTGTTCCACGCCGACAAGTTCTTCAACTATCTCACCGAGCGCGGCGGACGCGTCGTGATGAAGGCCATCGACGAGCCGCAGACCGAGTGGGACTCGCCGCTGGCAGTCTTCGAGCACGCCTACGAGCACGAGCAGTACGTGACGGGCCGCATCAATGACCTGGTGGACCTCGCCATCGAGCTCAAGGACCACGCCACGAACCAGTTCCTGCAGTGGTATGTGGAGGAGCAGGTGGAGGAGGAGGCCAGCGCCGACGAGGTCGTCCAGCAGCTCAAGCGCATCGGCGACAGCGCCAACGCTCTCTACATGCTGGACAGGGAGATGGGCGCGCGCACCTTCGCCCCGCCCGCCGATGGCGAGGAAGAGGAGTAGACCTCACGCGAGGCGAGACCACGGTTCCGGGGCGCCCTCTCGCGGGCGCCCCGCCTGACGTACCGCATGATCTCGGCC
>JBNGDZ010000140.1:0-9871 GCA_049975765.1 Armatimonadota bacterium | reverse complement strand
CTGGTAGACACCGAGGCCGAGCAGCTCATCCAGCGGGCGCTGGATGAGCTGCGGCACAACCGCACCACGTTCGTCATCGCGCACCGGCTCTCGACGGTGCGCAACGCCGACAAGATCGTGGTCATCGAGGGCGGGCAGATCGTCGAGGAGGACAGCCACGAGGAGCTCATGCAGCGCAACGGCGTCTACGCCGAGATGTACAATCGCCAGTTCCGCCTCGAGGACGTCTGGGACGAGGAGGAGGGCCGGCTGGGCCGCGACATGCCGCGCTGACCGGCGCCACCTCTCGCAACTGGAGGGCTCTCTGCCGTGAGCGCCAGGGCACAGCTCATGTCCGCGCTGCGCCCCTACCTGCTGGGGCGGCGGATGCTCGCCGCCGGGGCCGGGCTGCTGCAGGGAGGGGCGCTGGCGGCGGGCATGCTGGCGCTGGTGCTTCTCGTGGCCGGTCGCGGAGTCCTCGGCGAGCCTCGTGTGACGGCGGCGATGCTGGCGGCGCTGCTGCTCCCGGCACTGCTGCACCTGCTCCGCCCGGTCGATCCTCTGACCGCCTCGCTTTCCATCGAGCGGACCTTCCCCTTCCTGCAGGACCGCGTGGCGACCGCCGCTCACCTCGTCAGCGGGCGAACGGGCCGGGCGCCGCGCTCCGAGCGCATGATCAGCCGGATCACGTCGGAGGCGACTGCGGCGCTTCGCGATCTTCCCCTGCGCCGCGCCCTGCCCGCCGGACAGCTTCGGCTGCCTGCGGCGGCACTGGCAGTGGCGCTGGTTCTTGTGGCCTGCGCGTGGGCCGCGGCTCCGCCGCCTGCGGCTCAGCCCCCGGCGCCAGCTCCCGCCATCGTGGCCTCCCCCGGCACCGCGCCCCAGGCACATCCCACGCGCCTGCACGACATCACCCTCTCCGTTGCGCCCCCGTCTCACACGGGCCTGCCCTGTCGCCAACTGACGTCGGCGCTGGACGAGATCTCGGCACCCGCCGGCAGCGAGATCACCATCTCCGGGCGCTGCGAGCCCCGAGAGGCTGAGGTCACCGTGGCGCTGGACCCCGGCGGCGCCCAGGTGCTCAGCGCCGACGGCAGGGCGTTCTCGCACAGCTTCAGGCTCAGGGAGCCGGTGCGCTGGCGTCTGCTGGCGGAGGCCCCGGACGAGCGGGTGGAGAGCCCCTGGCGCCGCATCGAGGTCACGCCCGATGGTGCGCCGAGCGTTCGGCTCGTCAGGCCCGAGGGCGATCTGACGCTTGATCGGGCGGAGAGCATCGAGGTAGCCGCTGTGGCGACCGACGACTTCGGCGTGACCGCCCTCGGCCTGCGCCATCGGCTGGCGGGCGAGGACCGCTGGCGCTCGCTCCCTCTGAAGATTCAGCCGGGCACGGGCGTCTCCGCCGCGGCGCGCCTGAACCTGGCCGCGGTCGGCCTCAAGCCCGGCGAGGAGCTGATCCTCCGCGCCTGGGCCACGGACAATGACGTGGTGAGCGGCCCCAAGACCTCCCTCAGCGCGCCGGTGCGCATCCGCCTGCGCGAGACGGCTCCCGGGGAGCGCGAGCCGCGCACGCCGCTGGAGGAGGCTCAGGAGCAGGAGGCCGACGCCATGGAGCAGCTTCGGCGGGCGGCCGAGGACCTAGAGCGGGAGCTGACGCGGGCCGTCGAGCGCGCACAGGGCGGGCCGGGCTCGGAGGCCGGAGCGCCGCAGGTCGGGCGAGAGCTTCAGGAGGCCGCCCGCAGGCTGCAGGAGCAGGCAGGGCGCCTGCAGCGGGCCATGCGCGAGGCGCAGCGGCAGCTCCAGGCGGACGAGCTGATGACGCCGGACCTGGTGGAGAAAGTTCGCGAGCTGCACGAGCTGATGCAACAGGTGCTCGACGAGGAGATGCGCCGGGCGCTGGAGGAGCTGGAGGAGGCGCTGAAGGCGCAGGACCTGGACGAGATCCGCATGAGTCTCGAGCAGGCACGCCAGGCCCAGCAGCGCTTTCTGGAGCGCCTGGATCAGACGCTCTCGCTGCTGCGGCGGGCGCGGATGGAGGGCTTGCTGGAGCGACTGCGGCGGCTCGCAGAGGAGCTCGCGGCCCGGCAGCAGGAGCTGAGCAGACGCACCTCGGAGCTATCGCAGGCGGATGGCGACGCGCGCGCAACCGAGCGCAGCCAGCGGCTGCTGGCGCGCGACACCGAGCCGCTGGCGGCGAAGGTGGAGGGGGCCGTGGAGCAGGCCCGGGAGCTGTCCGATGAGGTCGCGGCGAAGCTGGGCGCGGTGGCCGACCGACTCGTGCGCGAGGACCCGGCGGGACAGATGCGCCGGGCGGCCAGCGCCCTGAGCCGTGGCAGCCCACGCGACGCCGCCGGGCCGCAGCAGGAGGCGGAGGCGTCCCTGCGCCGGGCGGCGGGGGCCCTCTCGGAGCTGGAGGAGCAGGTGAAGTCCGAGGCCACGGAGGACGCGCGGCGGCAGATCGCCGCCATGCTCCGCGACGCCCTGGCGCTGTCCGAGCAGCAGGAGGACGTGGGCGAGGACGTGAGGCGTCTCTCGGGGCTGCGCCGGGCAGACCTGATGCGCGACAAGCGGCCCATCGACCCGGTGAGGCGTCGCCAGAGCCGCCTGGCGGAGGCCACGCGCAGGCTGGCCGAGCGCATGGCACAGCTTGCGGGGCAGACGCCGGCGATGGACCCGCATCTGGCCGCGGGGACCGAGCTGATCGCCGAGCAGATGGCCCAGGCCGCGAGGGAGATCGAGGGCGCCGACCTTGCGGCCGCCCGGCAGCGCGGTCGGGACGCGATGGCCGGCCTCAACGAGGTGGCGCGCCGCCTGCTGGAGGTCCAGGACCAGCTCAGACAGTCCTCCGCGCAGATGGCGCTCTCCCAGTGGATGCAGCGGCTGCAGTCGCTGGCGCAGCGGCAGCAGGGGCTGAACCGGCAGACCGGGCAGGCGCAGCAGTCCGGGCAGTCCGAGTCCGGCCGCCCGCAGGCGCAGCCGGGGGGCATGAGCCCCTCGCAGCTCGCCTTCGAGCAGGCACTCATTCGGGCGGCGCTGGAGCAGATGCTCAAGCGCGGCGGGCGTGGCACACAGCCGATGGCCGACCAGCTCGGGGGCGTCCCCGACGAGATGGAGAAGGTCGAGGGGGAGCTGCGCTCCGGGCGCATCGAGCGCAAGACGGTCGAGCGCCAGGAGCGCATTCTGGAGAAGATGCTGGAGGCCCAGCGGTCGCTCTATACCAAGCAGCAGGAGCGGTCCGAACGCAAGGCCGAGCGGCCCGGCGAGTGGGAGCCGCCGCCGTCGCCCCCGGCTCTGTCCCCGAGCCTCATGCGAGCGCCCTCGGTCAGCGTCCAGAGCGGCGGTGGGGCGGGCGAGCTGCCCCGCGGCTACGAGGAGATGGTGCGGGAGTACTTCCGCGCGCTGGGGGAGGGCTCGCCGTGAGGCTGTGGGCGCTGCTGGTGGTCGGGCTGCTGGCGCTGTCGGCCGGAGCCTTGGCGCAGCAGGAGGACTTCGCGGCGTTGCTCTCCCGGGCGGAGGCCACGGAGCGAGGCGGCGACCACGAGGCCGCCGAGAGGCTCCTCGACCGGGCCCTGCAGGCCGCCCGCACCGACGAGGAGCGCGCGCAGGCGCGATGGGTGCTGTCCCAGTCGCGCGAGCGCCGCCGCGACACTCAGGGGGCGCTGGCGGCCCTGGAGCCGGTGCTGCGGCTCGACGCCGACGGCCACTGGGTCGTGCGCTGCCTGCAGGGGCTCGCCTCCCTCGCTGAGCGCAGCCGCCGGCCGGAGCTGGTCGCCAGTGCCGGCACCCGGCTCGTGGAGGTCCTGGGGGAGGACGATCCGCGCGCGGCGGCGGCCACGCTGGCGCTGGCGCGGGCCGAGCGCCAGGCCGGCGACCTGCAGGGTGCGGTCGAGCGCCTGCGGAGGCTGGTGCAGGGGGATGCACCGGAGCATGTCAGGGCCCAGGCGCGCGATCAGTTGGTCGGGATGCTCCTGCAGCGGGACGACTTCGACCAGGCCCTGCGGGCGGCGCGTGAGGCGCGGGAGGAGCAGGAGCGGGCCCGACTGCTGATTCGTGTGGCGGACGGCCTCCAGGATGCCCGGCAGCTCGACCGAGCGGCAGCAGTGGCCTGGGAGGTGCTGGAGCTGTCGCCCTCTCACCCCCAGGCGATGCAGATCATCTACCGGATCGCCGCGCAGCAGGGTGCTGTGCAGCAGTTGCGCGATAGGCTGGAGCGGGAGGTCGATGAGCAGCCCGAGCGCTCTCTGCGCTTCCTGGCGCGGATCGCCGAGTGGCAGGACCGGCCGGAGGCGGCATTGAGCGCGCTGGAGCGGCTGGCGCGGATCCGCCCGGATGACGCGGACCTGCTGCATGAGCTGGGCAGGCTGGCGATGGAGGCCGGGAAGCTCCAGCGCGCGGAGCTGGCCCTGCGGGAGGCGCTGGAGATCACGCCCGACGACCGGGGTCCCGCCGTCACCCTGGCCGAGGTGCTGGTGCACCAGGGCAAGACAGACGAGGCGGTGGCGCTGCTCAAGGGCGCCGTCGGCTACGACCCGGCGGAGCTGGTCTCGGTGCGCTCGCTGGGCAATCTCCTGGAGAGGTACTCGCTGCACCACGAGGCCGCGGAGGTCTATCGGGAGGCCCGGCGGGCCGCCGACGACCCCGGGTTGCTGGCCTTCGAGATGGCGCGGGCGCAGATCGGTCTGCTGCACTACGAGGAGGCCACTCGGGAGCTGTTGCAGGCCCTGCAGAGTGCGCAAGTGTCCCCAGGGGTGGTCGGCTACGAGCTGCAGCGGCTGGTGACCGATGACGTGGTCGGGCAGGACGTCCTGGAGGCCGTTGAGGCCCATGCGGCGGAGACGCAGCTCTCTGACGAGGCGCGGGTGGCGCTGGCACGGGTCTTCCTGGCGGCTGAGCGCCCTCAGCGCGCCGCCCAGATGCTCGCAAGCCTGGAGGCGGCGGGGATGGAGATCGCCGACCTGGCTCGGGACTGCGAGCTGCGCGGAGAGCGGGACCTGGCGGCCCGCCTCTACACCATGGCTCTGGAGGCGGAGCCTGAAGGGCCGCTGGCTTCCGAGACCGCCACCCGCCTCGCCAGGATCAGGGCGGAGCAGGGGCGCTGGCGCGAGGCCCTGGAGGCGCTACAGGGCGTTCCCGGCACGGCGCAGTACCCGGAGGCGCTGCTGCTGCGCGGGCGGCTGCTGCTGCACCGCGCGCGCAGGCCCGATGAGGCTCGGGAGGCCTTCCGGCAGTTGATCGGCTGCGCCGGCTCCGAGCCCCGCTACCTGGAGGCGGCGCGCTGGGGGCTGGCGGACTGGCTCTTCGCGACAGGGCGGCTGGACGAGGCTGAGCAGGCCTACGCACAGCTCGGGGGCGCAACGGGGGAGGGGAGAGAGCTCGACATGCCCCCCGCGCCGCCCGGCATCGCCCTGCCCGGCCTGCCTATGCCGGTCCTGATGGAGGAGGACGCCGGCCCGGGGCCGGCCTACGCCGCGCTGCGCATGGCCGAGATCGCCCTTCGCCGCGGCGACCTGGAAGGCGCCGCGGAGCGTTTCCGGCTGGTAGTCTCCGGCCACCCCGACAGCGATCACGCGAACGACGCGCTGCAGCGCCTGGCGTTCATGCAGCAGAACCTCGACGGAGAGGGCCGCGCGGAGAAGCGGTACTTCGAGGCGCTGGGCATGATCGAGCGTGGGGAGGGCGAGGCCGCCGAGATGCTCCTGGCGGAGATCGCCGGGACGCGCGGCGAGCCGCTGGCCGATGACGCACTAATGCTGCTTGGTCAGGCGCGCGCCGAGCGCGGGGAGTACGAGGCGGCGGTGCGGGCCTGGATGCGTCTGGCCGATGGCTCCCCTGAGAGCCTGCTGGCACCGCAGGCGCTGCTGGGTGCGGCCGAGGTGCTGCGCGAGGAGCTTGGGGACGTCGCGGCGGCGGCCGACGCGCTGCACCGCGTGCTCGACGCCCACCCCGAGTCCGCTGCCGCCGATCAGGCGCGCGCGAAGCTGGAGCTGCTGCCGCGGCCCGCGGGCCACGGTGCCGATACCGGGGCCGTGGAGGACTCCTGATGTCCGACCGCACACTCGGCATCCTCCTGGGGCTGGGGGCCAGCGTCGCCTGGGCGAGCGTCTTCGTAGCCGGGCGCTACGTCACGGCGATGCGCGGCGTTGACCCCATTCTCACCGCGGCCGTGCGCTTCTCGGTGGGGGCGGCCGCGGCGGTGCTCTACCTGGTGCTGGCGGGCCGCTGGGAGCGGCTGATGGCCGCCAGCCGGGACGTCGGTGCGCTGGCGGGCCTCGGCGCAGTGGGTATCTTCGGCATGGGCGTGCTGGTCTTCATATCCACCAACCTGACCACGTCCATCAACGGGGCCCTGATCCTCAACGCCAATGCCATCTTCATCGCCGTCTTCGCCCTCCTGGTCGGCGAGCGGGTGCCGGCGATTCGCTTCATGGGGCTGGTCATCGGCCTTGCGGGATGTGCCGTGATCGTGATGGGCCGGACGCCGCCCCAGCCGGTGCCGGTCGTCAACAACGCCCTGGGCTCACTGGCGGCGCTGGGGGGAGCGATCTGCTGGGCGGCCTACACTGTCGGCGGGAAGCGCTATGTGCGCCGCTACGGGGGCCCGGAGACCGCCACGGTCACGCTGGTGTTCGGCGCGGTGCTGCTGATCGCTCTGACCCTCATCCTGCGGCCGCCCATGGCGCTGCGGCTGCCGGAGGCGCTGGTCATCATCTACCTTGGCGTGCTTCCCACCACTGTCGCGATGCTGATGTGGTACCGGGCGCTGGAGCTGGTGGACGCCAGCGCGCTGGGCCCCACGCAGTACGTGGCGCCGCCCGGCGCGGCCCTGCTGGGTTGGGCGCTGCTCGGCGAGCCGCTGACGTGGACCTTCCTGGCCGGGGCGGCGGGCATCGTGGCCGGCGTCTATCTGGCCACCCGCCCCGCCCCCTCCTGAGAGGTCTCCCCAGTGCGCGCAGCGAACCCCGCCCCGGTCACAGCACGCGGCAACGGGAGGCGATCGCGATGCGCTTTGGCAGGGAGAGACCGCCCGTGGAGTTCGTGCCACGCGGCGTGGACCACCGCTCGGGATCGCGCCTCATGCAGCTCACCAGCGGGGTGTCGATCGACTGCAACATGTACTGCGAGGTGCCCTACATGGACGCCGCCTCGCGGTACGTGATGTTCACACGCGGGGCCAGCCCGGCCGGGCCCTTCGAGCTGTGGCGGGCCGATCTCCAGCGCACCTGGTGCGAGCCGGTGGCCGATCGCGTGGAGGGCCTGCGCGGCGCTGCCGTCACGCCCGACCAGCGCCTCTTCCACATCGCCCTGCGGCGTCCCGACCTTCCCCCGACCGTCCTCCGGGTGGACATCGCGAGTCTGCGGCGCGAGCGCATCGAGCTGAGCGACGCGCCGCCCATCCGCAGCCTCGGGTCGGCAGCCCCCGACGGCCGCACCTACATTTATGGCTGCCGCCTGGGGCCGCAGCCGTTCGGCATCGTACGCGCCGACCTGCAGGACGGCACCTGGCGCGTCATCCATCAGGACCCGGAGATCTGCAATCCGCACCCGCAGATCGAACCCGGGGCGGGGCAGCTCTACCTCATCCAGCACAATCGCGGCTGCACCTTCGACGCCGACGGCCGAACACTCGGACTCACCGGCGAGCAGGGCGCGACGCTGTATGTGATCGACCCGGAGGGGGAGAAGACGGAGCTACCGGTGGGGCTGCCTCACACCGCTCGCTGCCAGGGGCACCAGTGCTGGATCGGGGAGACCGGCGAGGTGCTGCTGACCGTCTCGCATGCCGACGCTCGCGACACCATGCGACAGGGCAACCTGCTGGCGGTGCGGCCGGGCGGGGGGCCGGCGTGGGCGGTGGCGGCGGGCCATACCTTCTGCCACCCCAACGCCTCGCGCGACAGCCGCTTCTTCGTCTCCGATACGCGAGAGCCGGGGCATCCCATCGTGGTCGGTTCCATCCGGACCGGCCGCTCGCGCGTGCTCTGCGACTCCATGGCCTCCATCGGCCGCCCGCAGTACACCCATCCGCACCCCTACTTCAGCCCGGACCGGCGATGGGTGATCTTCAACTCCGACCGCGACGGAGTGCCGCGACCCTACGCCGCCAGCGTGCCCGAGGGGCTGCTCGAGGAGCTCGACGAGGCGTAGCCCGCCCTACCCGGCCCGCACTTGCCGCCCGCATCCCGTCTCGTCCTCAGCGCGCGGGAGGCGCATACCGCACTGCCTCCGCCCCCGCCGGGATCTGACCGTCGGCTGCCGGCACCCACTCCTCGGCGTCCTGCAGGCGGTAGTGCGTTGCCCCCTCGACCGTCACCGGCACGTTCGCGCGCAGGGAGAACTCGGAGCCGGTGGTGCGGGTCAGGGAGGCGTGCGCGAGGATGACTGCCTCGTCGCCGGGGCGGACGTCGTGGTAGTAGCAGACGTCGCCGTCATCAAAGCCCTCAACTGAGTCCACCTGGAGCTGCTGCGGCTGGCCGTAGAGCACGCGGCGCAGGGTCGTTGCGGCCGTGCCATCCTCGGTGGTCAGGAGCTTGCCGGCGAAGAAGTCCGCCTCCGGAGGCACCTCGCCCCGGGATCGGATGCGGGCGTAGTCGTGAGGCACCAGGCTCGCGAGCGTGTTTGCGTCGAGCGGAGGTCCGTCGATGACGGCCTTGCCCAGCAGGAAGGTTGCCTCGCGCACGCTGAGGCGGAAGCGGTCGCCGTCGCGCCGGATGCCCTCCACGTGATACGCGGTATTGCGCGAGTAGCGCGGGTTGCTGAAGTAGATGGCCTGCCCGCGGAGGGTATCGCCCTCCGGCAGCTCGGCCCGCTGGGCCTCCAGCACCACCTCGCCCGCATCGTGATCGACCTCCATCACCGTGGCGTGCCAGGCGTCGCGGGCCAGGCGCATGGTGAGCTTCGGCGCCCGCATTTCGGTCCCGCCGATGATGCCAAGCTGCGCCGGGCCCCGGTCATCGGTGCGCAGCCAGGCCAGGCGGGCGGCGGCCGAGTAGCCGTCTCCGTAGTGCGCTGGTTCGGCGTCCAGCGCGGCGAAGAGCCGATCCTCGACGCCGTCGCGTCCTACCACGTGAACCCCCACCGCGCCCTCGCGGTCGCCCTGCAGGCGCCTGGCGCCGACGATCCGCGGCTCGACCGGTCCCCGCACGGCCTCGTCCGCGGGCTGCAGGCCGACGAAGGTGAGACCCATCCAGTAGCGCCCCTCCTCGGCGTCGGGCGAGACCAGCTCCAGCGCGACCTCATGCTCGCCGGCCGCCAGGTGGACCGTCCCCAGCTCTGCGGGCCGCGCCGGCGCCACGCTCCCCGCGGTGCCCTGGAACGGCTCGCCGACCGGCTCGCCGTCGATGTAAAGCCGCGCTGTCCCGTAGGCCGGCGAGAGGTAGTGGCCCACGGTGAGCACGTAGTCGCCCGTTTCGGGCACGGAGGCAGGGAAGGTCATGCGGTCTCCCTCGGCATCGGCCTTGAAGAGCGCCACGTCGATTCCATCGACGTACTTCGTGGACCCGCCCGTGAGCTCGGCCGAGTTGAGTATCTCCAGCGCCCGAACCCCGTGGCGGGCCTGGGCGCGGTCGATCGGCTCCAATACGGTGGCGTAGGTGCTCTCCAGGCCCTCGCCGGTCCGCCGCGCGCAGACGTAGGCGGCCTTTGGGTAGCGCGGGTAGATGCCCGGCGCCCAGGCCGTGATCAGCTCCGTCCCCGGCTCCGGCAGGCCGATGGCGCGCAGCCGGGCCTCGCGGGAGGGGTCGATCTCCCAGGTGGCGGTCCACGGCCCGGCGGCCTGCCCCCGGCGGACATCCACCAGGAAGCCGTAGCCGTTGCCCGGCGGCGGGTTCCAGTAGGGCTTGTTGGGATGGCCGGTCATGTCGCCGTCGTTGGTCTGCATCCTGCCCCACTCGTACTC
>JBNGDZ010000139.1:0-9914 GCA_049975765.1 Armatimonadota bacterium | reverse complement strand
ACGCAAATCCCGCAGGGCTCTCGGCCTCGAAGGCCCCGACGCGTGCGGCGGCAGGGACACCGATCCCGGGCTACTCGACCGGCTCCGGCCGCGCCCACCGCCCGTCCATGCTCTCCGGCAGGCGCCAGGCGTTCGCGTCGCTGTCGGCGAAGTACAGGCGGGACTCGGACGGCCGCCGGCCGTGGCCGTCGGCCCAGAGGGCCACGAAGTCCGTGAGGTCGCTCTGCGGTCCCGCGGCGTTCACCACGCGGCGCACGTAGGTGTGGTTGTAGGGGCTGTCGTGGGTGAGCTGCCGCACCATCATCCAGGTCGCGCCCTCGTCGGTGGACCGCCACATAGCGACCTCCCCGCCGGGGTTGTAGGGCTGGGGGCCGGTCTCGGTGGGGCCGATGACCGTCCAGCTTCCGTCCTCGCCCACCAGCAGACAGCCGGTGTCGTAGTTGTTGTCGGAGGTTGTGATCACGCGCCGGCGCCACTTCTCGCCGGTCCAGTGCACGGTGGTCCATGTGCGGGGGTCATTCTCCGGTCCCGATTCGAAGCCGGGCGAGGTCACGATGAGGATGATCGGGCGGCCCGCGGCGTCGAAGGTGAGGTCCTTCATGTAGACCAGCAGGTCCTCGGCGGCGTAGTCGTGCACCAGTGCGGGATTGTCCACCTCGGTCAGCGGGATCTCGACGGGCTCGCCGGCGGCGTTGTGCCAGCTCTCGCCGAGGTCGTCGCTTTCCATGTAATAGAGGTTCGTCCGCCAGTTCAACCCGCGCGGCTCCGGGTGGTAGTTGAAGGCCGTGGCCGCAGTCCGCCCGTGGACGTTGCTGACCTGGTAGTGGCCCTGCTCGATGGCGGCCAGCCGCACCGGCTCGCTCCACGACCTGCCGTCGGGGCTGGTCTGGAAGTGCAGGACGCGGCCGCCCTGATACAGGGTCTGGAAGAAGAAGAACCCGTCGGGAATCCGGTGCACCTGCGGGTAGGAGAAGTTGGTGACATCGACCACGTCGAAGGCCTCCACTGAGTGCGGCTCGCGGCTGCGGAGGATGTAAGAAGGTCGGGCGGTTCCGTGCGAGCTTGCGAAGACCCAGACGTGACCGTCATCGTCCAGGGAGATCACCGGGTTGTCGTGCGCGTCGCCGGTCTGCTTGTCGAGCAGGATCAGCGGCCGCCGCACCATCCTGGTGGCGTGATCGTAGCAGGAGGCCATGATCAGCAGGTTCCGCTCATCCGGGGAGGTGCCCCCGTAGACGAAGAAGGTGCGCTCCGCCTCCGGCGAGTGGATCGCGAA
The DNA here is from genome assembly GCA_049975765.1 of Armatimonadota bacterium. GTDB lineage: Bacteria > Armatimonadota > Zipacnadia > Zipacnadales > UBA5352 > JAYENL01. The sequence goes on along the minus strand of JBNGDZ010000139.1, from coordinate 8,638 downwards.
CGGAATGTGCTTGGCGCAGTATGTGCCCAGTCCGCCGCTGTACTTGTAGGCGTACTCACTGTCCAGCGGCTGATTGGCGTACCAGATGCCGTGGAAGCCGTCCGCGGCTCCCAGGTTCACCTCGACCTCCGGCAGCATGGTCACTCCCAGCTCCTCTCCGGTGTCCTGGTCCGGGATCAGTAGGTAGCGATCGACCACCACCGTGCCTCGCAGGGCCTTCACCAGCGTCTCGCACGGCCCTGCCGGCAGGGGCACTCCATAGAGCGCCTCCACATGGATGGTCTCCCTGCCGCGGAAGCCCTGCAGATACCACCGGTCGCCGACACCGATCGCCAAGTGCGCACCGCCCGCCGAAGCGGCCCGGATGTCGAGGGCCAGCAGCCCCGGCTGGGGCAGATCGGTCACGAAAGCCAGCATGTTGCGCGGGCCGCGCGGGCCGTAGAGGCGCGTCGTGAGGCCCCGTTGGACCGCCGCGAGCGCCTGGGGATCCGGCTCGCGCAGATCGATGCGGCTGACCTCGTTCGCGGCGCCGCGCTCGTCCACGCCGGGCACGACCTCGATGATCCCGTCGTCGGAGCGCGCCCTGGGCGCCAGGCCAAGGGCCGCCGCGCATCCCAGCAGCGCGATCAGGATGTGCCTCTGCATCGCCATACCGCCTCACTGTGCTGGTCGGCCTCCGGGCCGCCGCACGGAGCACGTCCAACTGGGGCATCCGCGCCTCACAGAATGCACCGGCGGACGGGAGGAGACCTCCTCTGCCTGCCGGCGACCCGGCGCACCGGTGGTGGCACGGCGCTGGTTGTGTGTGCGCGCCCTCGGCATTGGGGTTGGGGGCGCTTGATGTGGCGCCCGAGCACCGCCCCCCTCTGTTTCACCCGCCTGCAATGTCTGTGAGATGAATGTGAGCGGGTCAGCGTCTTTCTCACTGCTATGATTGCACTCGCCGCGGGCAGGCGGCTGTGGGGTTCTCGCAGACTCTCATGGAGGACTGAAGGAGACGGGCGCGCGACGAGGAATGGAGCTTCTCAACAGGCCCTGGAAGGGATCTGGGCTTTTCCTGGGCACTGCTACGCGGAGCCCGTCTCGGCCCGCCAGACAGGCCATAGGCAAGCCGCTGCGGTGCCAGAGAGACGGCCGCGGAAAGGGTGAGCGAAAGATGAGGAGCAGCGCCCGGTACTTGCTGCCGGCAGCCCTGGTAGCGGGGCTCTTGCTGGCTGGATGTGGCGGATCGGGCCCGGATGCACCGGCTCCGGGAGATGAGCTGGCCCCGACACACGGCAACAGTCACCGGCGTCAGCCATGACGGGTACGAGTATGACCCCGGTCTGGATGCGGAAAACCCCGACTCCTATTCGCTGTGAGCCGGCGTTTGGACGCTCTCTTCCTGAAGCGGGAACGCGATCAGTAGCGATCGAGCCAATACCCATAGGGAGGGTCACAGATGAGGAAGCTCACGCGTCTGAGTCTCGTGCTTCTGGTGACAGGAGCAAGCATCGTCCATCTCACCGGATGCGGCGGAGTGTCGCAGGCGCCGCCGGCCGACCACTCGCAGGTGATGGTCCATCCGGCCGGCTCTGGGACACTTCTTCCGCTGGAGCTGGCGTGGCCTGACACGCCGCGGTGGATGGACATCGCCGATCAGAGCTACAGCGACGATTTCGCGTCGCAGTTCTCCTACGGCTCGCAGGTGAGCGTGACGTACGAGGACAGCGCATCGACGCTGGCCGGCACGCTGACTGCGACCGGCCTCAAGCCCTGGTTCGCCTACCAGATGAAGCTGGTCGGGACAGAGGGCATCAAGGGGACCGATGAGGCCGCGAACGATACTGTGGAGTCGTGGTCAAGCTACCAGCTCGGGACCGTGGGACGCTGGTGGTGTGACACGTGCGGCTGGAACCTCAGCGACGCCGAGGTGCAGCAGCACGTGGACGACGGCCATACGGTCGTCGGCTACCTGCTGTTCGACTGGTTCGTCACCGACGCGTCCGGTTACGCGACGCACGACTTCGCGCTGGACAGCAGCTTCCACGTGCTGTGGAAGGATAGCCAGCGCAGGCGCAGGCCGCAGGATTCGCCGCCGGTGAACTACCAGGTGGTGCGTGACACGTACGCCTACCCGAGCGAGGTCGTGGGGACCCGCGACAAGGTGACCATCTACGCGGAGTGGGAGCAAGGGCGGCCGAAGCCCGGCGATGTCCAGCTTGCTGCCGGCGACTATGTGGTGAGCTTCAATCTGACCGAGGAGACCTTCCACAACGTCCCGCCCGATCTGGCCTCCGACTTCCCGTGGGGGTATACGAACTACCCCGATGGCGGGTTCTGGGCCAAGGTCCTCGGCGGCAACCTGAGCTTCGCGGTGAGCGGTGGCGGTAACGGAGAGGAGCCTACTGGGACGGGGGCCATCGAGGGTACGGTGACCTATGGCGACGGCAGCGTGGCCCGAAAGGCGGACGTGACCCTGACGGACGCGGACAGCGTCGCGGTTGCCAGCACGCAGACGCGAGGGAATGGCGTCTACAAGCTCTCCGACGTTCCCGAGGGCACCGGCTACACGGTCACGGCTGAACAGGGGGGTCTCTCCGCGAGCGAATCGGGAGTGGTAGTGACCGCTGGTCAGACGACGACGGTCGACCTGACCCTCTAGTCTCAGGAATAGTCCGGGGCAGCACGCCATGGCCGTGACTGGCTCGGGCGTCACTCCCCGCGCTCGACGCGGATGTAGTCGATGCCCATGAGGTGGCCGCGCGAGTCCGGGTTGCTGCCCACCGCGGTGAAGCGCAGCGTGTGCTGGCCCGCCGTCAGACGCCGGGAGCCCAGGACGATCTCGTCGGTCATCAGCACCTCCGGGGTGTAGCAGTCCACCGGGTCACCCAGCGGCTGATCGTCAAGCGTCGCCTGCACCACGGCATAGTCCCAGGAGGTGGTGTAGCGGACGCTGATCCGCCAGGTCGCCTCCTCGGGCAGGTTCAGGGCGATATCCAGCATCGCCCCCTCGCGGCTGGGCTGGACCCACAGGTGGTGGCCGCCCAGCCAGTCGCCGCCCAGGTTCTGGATGCGATAGTCGCAGCCGTGGGTCGCCAGCACCCGCGCCCAGACGCCGTCGGCTGAATCCGGGTGTATGATGAGCGGCTCGAACCCGAAGTAGTCGAAGCCGGCGTGGTAGCCGGTCGCGTCAGGATTCTTGCCGACCACCCGAATCTCGACCTCGTCGCGCTCGGGGGGAAGCTGCCCCAGAGGCAGGAGGCCCGGCGCGGGGGTCTTCTGGGGAGCGTAGAGGTCGTATCGGGGGCTCACCGGCCGTCCGCCCTCGAATGCCTGAATGATGGCGCCGCCCGGCCCGAACATCGGCCGCAGGGCGAGCACGTAGGGCCGATCGCGCTTGCCGGGGATGCGCAGCCTTACGCTGGCGCCCTCCCGACCGGCGTGCCACTCCAGCACCCGGCCGGCGCTCACGCCGAGCCAGGGCGGGCTGGGGTGAGGGCGCTCGCTGCCGGGCGAGACGCTGACGATCGGCAGCGTCTCCGCCTCGATGGCGTTCTCCTCCCGCGCCACCTCCTGAAGCTGGACGCAGTCGAGCATCGCGCGCCCGGAGGTTGCCGCGACGAGCTCGACGCTGTGCGTGCCGGCCTCCAGGTACACGGGCGCCAGCACGCAGCTTCCGTCCTCCTCGACCGCCGCGACCTCAAGCGGGCCGCCGCCGAGTCGCAGCGTCAACTGCGCGGCGTCGTCGCGCGGGTAGCAGAAGAGTGTGGGCGTGTAGACGCTCGACCTCGGCGCCTGGAGCCTGAGATCGCCCAGCGTTCGGCCCTCGGGGACCTGGCCGAAGTAGAGCGCTCGCTCCCGATTCAGCTCATGTGGCAGCCCGACGTCGGTCATCAGCCGAATGTCCGGGCGTTTGAGCTGGTCCTGGGGTATCGCGTCCTCCGCCTCGATCGCGTAGGGGACGGCGCGGCCGTAGGTCAGCACGTCGCCGGGCGTGATGTCGGTGAAGGTGCTGGGGTCATAGCGAAGTCTCCGCGGGCTGTCGCCGGGCCTCCGTCCGCCGACGTAGGTCTGCCCGCGCAGGCGGCGCACCGGCGGCACCCGCTCCGCCTGATACCAGTAGGCCACAGAGGCGTAGTCCTCCTGGTAGGGCGGGTAATTCTCGATCGTCATGCGCAGGCGCTGCGTGAAGGGGATGAAGTCCATGAAGTGCCAGCGGTAGGGGCAGGTGCGATGGCCCTGGCTGAGGCTGCAGCCGAAGCTGGAGGCGGAAAGGTAGCGGATGCCCCAGGCATCCCCGAAGTAGTCCTCCGAGCCGGTGCCGATCCACAGCGGGAAGCCGTCGTCATCCACCCAGACCTTCTCGTCCCCCTCGCCCCACCAGCCCGGCACCGGGTGATCGACCTGCAGGCTGATTCCGACCAGGTGGCCGCTGCCGGCCGTCTCGATGAAGGGGTAGTCGAAGGTGTCGCACTTCGGCTCATGGCGCCAGCGCGCGAAGAAGTAGCAGGCGTCCTCGGGCAGCTCCCGCTGTGGCGCCCACTCGATCTCGAAGCGCACGGTGGCGGGCATCTCCAGGTGGCTGATTAGCTCGAGGGTCGCGCTGCGCCGGAAGGGCATGGGGTAGAGGAAGTAACAGCGGCCATCGACGCATCCCGCGGGCACCGAGCCGTAGTCGGCCACATACCAGTCGAACCCGAAGAAGGGACCCACCGGGCACAGCACCTGCGCGCCAGTGGCGCCGTCCCATGTGCCGCGAAGCACCAGCTTGCGCCAGAAGTACCGCTGCTCGCAGTCCACCTCGGCGCGTATCGCCCGGATGACGCCGGGGCCATCGAGTTCTGCCAGCGTCAGCGTCTCCCCCGCCGCCACCGTCGTCTCGCGCGTGATGCTGGTCTGGCCGTCGAGCCGGGGCTTGGGGTCAACGCCCGGGCTGCCCCACACCTCCACGGTCCGCGCCAGCGCCTGCTGCTCCTTTTCACTGAGCGGCAGCCGGAAGTCCGGCACGCGCCAGTCCTCCGGGAACCTGAGGTAGTCGAAGATGTAGTACTGACCGTGGGACTGGTCGGCGGTGATCGTCAAGTGGTCGGAGAACGGGATCGGCAGGTAGCAGTCGGAGGCTGAGCGCGGCCCGCCTCGCCTGTACACCAGCGGCGGCACGAAGGGCGGGTTCTCTCCGGTGAAGAGCCCGTTGAAGTCCCACTCGTGGGAGGGCCTCTCCTCCCCGCCGAAGTAGAGCCTGACGGTCCCCTGGGGGTTGGCGGACCAGATGCGATAGATGCAGCCCGGTCCGTCCACATCCACCATGACGGCCTCCCCGTTGTCCTCAACGCGCAGGTAGTGGCCGGCGTCGCCGTTGGTGCCCCATCGCTTCCGCTCGCCGCGATGCCAGCTCGAGAACTGCCCGGCCGTGATCCCGTGCTGCAGGCGCGTGAGACGGTCGAGGTCGGTAAGCTGGCGGAGGAAGTCCTCGTAGGTGAGCGTCCGCGTGGCGGCGGAAACAGGACCAGAGGCCAACAGGAGCAGGCCGCAAACGAGCCACGTGGCCAAGGGGACGTGGCCCCCACGGTGCGTCCGGGAGACAGCACGCATGGCGAACATTGCCCATCCAACTCCCCGTATGCACGAGCAGCTGCCCGGGTGTGGCATGATGTTCGGCCCCCTCGGACCGGTACCACGGGTCGGCATTTCGCCGGTGAGCCGGCAGACCCCTCGGGCCGGGCGCGATTATCTGCGTCACCATCTTCCGGCCCTCAAAGGATGCAGCGGGCCCCCGCTCGAAGATAGCACCGGGCCCGTCATCGGGTCGGTCCCGAAGAGACATCATGCGACGCCCGATCTGGGAGGCCCCATTGACGTCGAGAGAGCGTGTGATGGCCGCAATCGAGCATCGAGCGCCGGACCGGGTGCCGGTGGACTACTGGGCGCACCGGTCCGTGACCGAGCGGGTGATGGCGGCCGTCGGTGCGGCCGACGAGGAGTCGATGCTCCTGACGCTGGGGGTGGATCTGCGCAATGTCAGCCGCTCGCCCCGCTATACCGGCCCGGCGCGGCACCTGACGTCCAAGGGGCGGGAGTGCGACATCTGGGGCGTTCCACTGGGCCGGCGCGGGACCTACGCCTCCAGCATCACCGGCGCCCCGCTGGCGAACGCCACGAGCGTGCGCGAGATCGAGCGCCACAGGCCCTTCCCGGACCCCGACTGGTGGGACTACTCGCCGGTGGCGGAGGCCTGCGAACGGGCCGGCGACCACGCAGTCATGGGCGGGGCGTGGTCACCGTTCTTCTGCCACGCCATGCACGTGATGGGCATGCAGGAGCTTCTCGAGGCGATGGTGGCGCGCCCGGCTGTGGCCGAGGCGCTGCTGAGCCGGATCGCGGACTTCTACCTGGAGAGCTGCCGCCGCCGATTCGAGGCGGCCCGGGGCCGGATGGACATCTTCTTCATGGGCGATGACTACGGTGGGCAGACGGGGCCGCTGATCAGCCCGGCCATGTTCCGCCGCTTCATCAAGCCGCACCTGCAGCGTCTCTTTGCGCAGGCCCGAGAGTTCGGCCTGAAGGTCATGCTGCACTCATGCGGCAGCGTCTACGCCTTCATCCCCGATCTGCTCGAGATCGGGCTCGACGCGCTCGACCCCGTGCAGGTGCGCGCCAGGGATATGTCCGCCGAGAGGCTGGCGGCCGAGTTCGGCCGTGACCTGTGCTTTCATGGCTCCATCGACACCCAGCAGACGCTGCCCTTCGGCACCGTGGAGGACGTCAGGGCCGAGGTGCGCGCGCGGCTGGAGCTGTTCCCGGAGGGTGGCTTCATCTGCGCGCCCAGCCAGGAGTTCATGGAGGATGTGCCGACCGAGAACATCCTGGCAATGTACGAGGCCGCCGGCGCCTACCAGCCTGCGGAGGAAGTCGTCTGAGGCCCCGCTGGCGGGCGCCTGGCGCTGCATGATCGCACTTGAGAGGGACCCATGGCTTCTGTCGATGCAACCTGCCGGTGGCATTGCCGAGCGTAGGAGGCCCGGTGGGATCGGACCGGGAACGCTCACTCACTCCCGGCGCGCATCTGGCAGTCCGAGGAGGATCGCACATGCCGGACACCAGCTTCCTCGCCTACATGACGGCATCCACCTACTGGTCGCTGGTCCTCTGCTGGTCCGCGATACTCGTCTTCTACGTGGTGGAGTACCGCCGTCTGCGCACACTCAATCCACTCGTGGCGACACTGATCATCGTCATCTTCATCGACGGTCTCCGCACGCTCATCGAGAGCACCTACTTCGGGGCCTGGTATACGGCCCGGACCGGGCTGATTCCCTACGCGATCTTCGAGCTGCTGACCAAGCCCGAGTACGTCATCGTTCCCAAGCTGACCAATCTGGCGGCTGCCATCATCATCATCGCCTTCGTCGTGCGGCGCTGGTTCCCGGCCGTGGCTGAGGAGGCGCAGCGGCATCAGGAGCTGTCCAGATATCACGAGGAGCTCGTGGAGGCGCACGCGGAGCTGCAGAATCTGGAGCACCTGCGCGACAATCTCATCCACATGATCGCGCATGACATGCGCACGCCGCTGACCGCCATCATCGGGTCGTTGGAGACCGTGCTCGAGGAGGACCTCAGCGCCCCCGTACGCAGGGAGATGCTCGAGAACTCGCTGCGCGATGCGCAGCGGCTGGTGGGGATGACCTCTGACCTGCTCGACATCAACCGCATGGAGGCGGGGCAGTTGCCGCTGCACGTCGAGGCAGTCAGTCTCCGCGACGCCCTGCGGGAGGCGGTTGACGGCACGCACTACCTGGCAGAGCAGAAGGGCGTCGAGCTGACTACGAGACCGGGCACTGAAGAGGTCGAGGGCCTGGAGGTCACGGTGGATCGCGGCATCTTCGTCCGTATTGTGACTAACCTGCTTCAGAACGCCATTCGCCACACCCCGGCCGGCGGGAGCATCACGCTGTGGGCCGAGCAGGTCGAGGTGGAAGGAGAGCCGATGGCTCGCATCAGCGTATCCGATACCGGGGAGGGCATTCCCGAGGAGATTCGCGACCGCATCTTCGACCGCTTCTTCCACGCGGCGGGCGAGACCGGCGGGGCACTGGCGTCCATCGGCCTGGGCCTGGCCTTCTGCAAGCTTGCCGCGGAGGCGCATGGCGGCGAGATCTGGGTGGAGAGCGAGGTCGGCGAGGGAAGCACCTTCCATTTCACCGTGCCGCTTCGGAAGTGAGCCCAGCGACAGCCGTCCGGACCGCCGCTGACGGCGCCCGCGGTTGCGCCGCAGGAGGAACGATGTAGCCCCCGCGCCGCCGGCGCGCGATGGCGCTCAGCCCGCCGCGACCAGCCTCACCGGTCCGATGAAGATCGTGGTCGTGTAGTTGCCGACCGGCCGCCTGTCGAGGAGCTGGAGCGTGAGGTCGAGCTGATCGACGCCCTCGGTCAGCTCCGTGACATCGATGCTGCTCCACTCATTGCCGCCCCGGCGCGTGAGAGCGATGTCCTCCTCCCACACGATCTCGCCCTCGTGCAGCAGTTGGTAGAAGCGGTAGCCGGTCCACTGATCGCTGTCGTACTCGTCCGTGAGATGAAGCTGCAGGCGCACCTCGCCCTCCGCGTTCGCGCAGTCCACGGTGAACTGGACCCGGCAGAAGTCGCCCGGGCTCGAGCG
>JBNGDZ010000138.1:5594-9920 GCA_049975765.1 Armatimonadota bacterium | reverse complement strand
AGCGGCGGGGCTTCAGACCCGCCGGCCGTTGTCGTGAGCCGTGCCGTCACGCCGTCCGGAGCGGCGGCCCTCCGCTCCCGCCCGGCCGTTGTCTGCATCCTTCGCGTACGTCGGGCTTTGCAGGCGGACCAGCGGCGCGCGGATGGCGGGAACAGCAGGCCGAACAGTGGTCCGGCCCCTCCACGCGAGCCTGTGCTCGCGTAACGGCAGTCGTTGCCGTCCGGAGCGGCGGGGCTTCAGACCCGCCGGCCGTTGTCGTGAGCCGTGCCGTCGCGCCGTTTGGAGGGGCGGGCCTCCGTTCCCGCCCGGCCGTTGCCTCGCGCAGAGCGGGATAGCATGACGCACCCGAGAGGAGACTCGCATGTCCGACGTTGCGGGAGTGAAGCTGCTGGTCACCGGTGCGCACGGCTTCGTCGCCGGTCACCTCATCGAGCGGCTACTCGACATGGGCGCAGACGTGGTGGGGGTGGATCTGTGCGCGGAGCGGCAGTCCTACCTGGGCATCTCGGGGGCCGTGCGCAGCATCGAGCTCATTGAGGGCGACATCGCCAGCAATGAGCAGATGCGCGAGCTGTTCGACAACGTTCACCCGCGTGCGGTGCTGCATCTGGCGGCCCAGGCGGACGTGACGCGGGCCCTCGCCGACCCGCTGCGCACCTTTGAGGCGAATGTCCGCGGCACCTACATCCTCCTGGAGCACGCGCGCAGGATCTGGCAGGACGAGGCGGGGCCTCACGCCATGGTGGTGGCCTCCTCCGACAAGGCCTACGGCCGGCACACGCATCTGCCCTACCGCGAGGACGACGAGCTGCGCGGGATGTACCCCTACGACGTGTCAAAGGCCTGCGCGGACATGATCGCCCGCGGCTATCACGTGGCCTACGCGATGCCGGTGGGGGTGGTGCGCTGCGCCAACATCTATGGCCCGGGCGATCTCAACTTCAACCGCATCGTGCCGGGCACCTTTCGCTCGCTGCTGCTCGGCGAGCGGCCCGTCATCCGCTCCGACGGCACGCTCATGCGCGACTACATGTTCATCGATGACGCCGTGGACGCTTATGTGCGTGTCATGGAGGCACTCCTGGCCAGGGAGCACCACGGGGAGGCCTTCAACTTCGGCACCGGCGAGCCGGTCAGCGTGCTGGGTATCTTCGAGGAGATGGTGCGGATCGCGCAGCGCCCGGACCTCAAGCCGCAGGTGCTCGGCGAGGCGTCGAGGGAGCTGCGCGACCAGTTCATCTCCGCCCACCGGGCGCGCCGCCTGCTGGGTTGGGAGCCCCGCACTCCCCGCCCCGAGGGGCTGGAGCGCACCTACGACTGGTACGCGAGGCACCTGCCACAGATCGAGGGGTAACGAGGCAGTGTCGGTCGCTGTGAGGCGCGCGAGCGATCATGCCGCTGCAGATCGAGGTATCGAGACAGGAGATTGCCGACTTCTGGCCGCGGAACCGCATCCGCACGCCCAGGGACGTGCCGGGCCTGCTGCTCGGCAACAGCCGCAAGCAGCTCCGATAGAGCGCACATGAAACTAACCGTTGTCATGCCGGTCTACAATGAGCGGGGGACGATCCTGGAGATACTCGACCGCGTACGAGCCGTGGACATCGACAAGGAGATCATCATCGTCGATAACTGCTCCACCGACGGCACCCGGGAGATCGTGCAGGAGATCGACCTGCCCGAGGTCCGCACCATCCTGCAGGACCGCAACCGCATGAAGGGCAACTCCGTCAAGAGGGGCATCGCCGCCGCCAGCGCCGAGTACACCATCATACAGGACGCCGACCTGGAGTACGATCCGCGCGATTACCACCCGCTGCTGGCGGAGGCCGAGCGCGATGAGGTGCTGGCGGTTCTGGGCTCGCGAGTGCTGGGGGCAGCGGAGCGCGAAGAGCGGCTGCCGCCATCGTCGTTCTCGGTGGGCCGGGACTTCCTCAATGACTGGTTCAACATGCTCTTCAGCACGAGCCTGACCGACATCGCTACCTGCTATAAGCTCGCGCCCACCGGCTTCCTCCAGGGCCTGGACCTGGTCAGCGAGGGCTTCGATCTGGACTTCGAGCTGCCGGCGCGCTTCGTGCTCGAGGCCCGGCGCCGGGGCATGCGCGTGAGCGAGGTGCCCATCCGCTACCACCCGCGCAGCCTCGAGGAGGGCAAGAAGATCCGCTGGACGGACGGCATCGCGTCCCTGGCGGCGATCACCAGGTTCCGCTTCGCCGCCATGAGCGGGTGAGCGAATGGGCCAACGACCGGGGCTGATTGTGCTGATCGCAGTGGGGCTGGGGCTGGTCGCGGTCGCGATCTTCGTGGCCATCGTGGGCCGCCCCGGCCAGCAGGTGCCCGCCGAGCGACCGGAGGAGCTTGAGGAGCAAGCTGAAGCCGAGCAGTCCGAGGCCCCGCAGGCGCAGGTGTCGGGGGCGGAGGTCACTGTCAGCGATGCGCAGGGCGAGGTGGTGTGGCGCGCCAGCTTCGGCGGCGAGATCACCTACAACGAGGACAACCGCATCGCCCGAGCCGAGGACGTACACTGGCTCTTTGAGGGCCCCGGCTTCGAGGGGTTGAACGTGAAGGCGCCGGTGATGATGGCCGGGTGGGAGGAGAAGGTGCTGCGCTTCGCCGAGGGCGTCACCATCGCGGCCCACGGCGGTGACCTGTCCTTCTCGGCGGCCGCTGCGGAGTACCAGTTCGGGACGCGCAAGCTCATCGGCCGGGGGGACGTGCGCTTCCAGCGCGGCTCCTTCTCCGGCCGGGTGGAAGAGCTGGTGATCGACAACCGCGCAGAGCTGATCCGGCTCAAGCGCGGGGAGCTTGTCCGCCGGTGGTGAGGGCGCAGGCGCAGCGAAAGAACGAGGCGAGGCAACGATGAAGAGACTCACGATACTCGTCGCGCTGGTGCTGCTAGTGGGTGTCAGCGTGGCCCAGCAGGTGAGGCAGACGCGGACCGGCAAGCTCACCTTCCGCGAGCTGACCTGGGACTTCGCCAAGAACACCATCACCATGACCGGCGACCCGGCCATTGTGACCATCGAGGGGAGGCATCACGCCGAGCTGCGCGCCCCCCGGGTGGACATCGATGCCGACCAGCGGCTGCAGGAGGTGCACGGCGCGGTGGCTCACGGGGCCGTCCGCCTGAACCTGCTCACGGCCCCCGACGAGGAGGGGCGCCGCCGCCGGGTCGAGGCCACCTGCACGCGGCAGGCCACCTACAGCCAGTCCGACCAGCAGGTGGTGATGACCGGCAACGTGAAGGCCGATATCATCACCCTGCCTGAGGGGGAGGGCGAGGCCGCCCACCTGGAGGACGTCGAGAAGGTGGTCGTCAACCTGGCCACAAGCGTGCTGACGGCCCAATCGGGCGAGGAGCAGGGCCTCTTCACCGTCACCACCGACGTCGAGCTGGAGGGCGGGGAGCAGTAACATGGCGCTGGTCGCCGAGGGGCTGGTGAAGAGCTACGCCGGGCGCCGCGTGGTTGACGGCGTGGATCTGCACGTTCAGCGGGGGGAGATCGTCGGCCTGCTGGGACCCAACGGTGCGGGCAAGACCACCAGCTTCTACATGATCCTGGGACTGGTACGCTCGGAGGCCGGCAGGGTGCAGCTGGATGACGAGGACCTGGCGCCCTTCCCGATGCACGAGCGCTGCCGCCGGGGGCTGGGCTACCTGGCGCAGGAGGCATCGGTCTTCCGTCGCCTGACCGTGCGCGAGAACCTGCTGCTGATCCTGGAGATGCAGGGGCTGTCACGCAGCCAGCAGGCCGAGCGCGCCGATGAGCTGCTGCAGCGGCTGGGGCTGACCGAGCGCGCCAACGCCAGGGGCGCGGTGCTGTCCGGTGGCGAGCGGCGGCGCGTCGAGATCGGCCGCGCGCTGTGCACCCGCCCGTCCTTCATCCTCCTGGACGAGCCCTTCACCGGCGTGGACCCCATCGCCATCGACGACATCCGCAGTCTCGTCGCCGACCTCCAGTCCGAGGACATCGGCATCCTGATCACAGACCATAACGTCCGCGAGACGCTCGGCATCTGCGACCGCGCCTACATCATCTCCGAGGGCAAGATCCGCACCCAGGGGCCGGCGAAGGAGCTGCCCAACGACCCCATCGCGCGCCAGTACTACCTCGGCGAACGGTTCCGCATGTAGGCGTGACAGGTGGCGACGAGCGACGGGCGACGAGATGCGAGCGACGAACCAACGGCTGCACACGGACGGGGGGATGCACGCAGAGGACATCGGGCACCCACACAGCCGCCCATGGCCGCCCCGCGGGCCACATGCCGCGAAGGTGGGGCTTCAGATGCCGCGTAGGTCGGGCTCTTGCTCTGACTTCA